>NZ_JBJHZX010000017.1:0-104729 GCF_045310515.1 Candidatus Clostridium eludens
CAGCGTCATTTAGGCGCTGGAAGTATTACGCCCTTATAGGGCTGAGCAAGCCACCTCTTTTAGGGGTGGTCATGACTCTTGCTTGTATAGTCCAAATGCAGTTCCAATTTAAGAATAAAATTTAGTCATTTTTGAAGTTCCTCTTTTTTCTACAAACGCCAACTTTTTATGTATAATAACATATTGTAGAAGGATTTAACTAATATTTTGTAGAATATAGGTAACGTATGATAAAAAAAGGAGGATACATAAATTGAAAAAGATTAAATTACTAGTTGTGGCATGTATTTTAATGACAAGTATATTATCTGCTACTAAGGTGTTTGCTGAAAATAATATTACCGTTAATAGATTGTCAGGACAAGATAGATATGGTACTTCATTAGCAATTGTAAATAAAGGATGGACTCAATCGAATTATGCGGTTTTAGTAAATAGTCAAAACTTTCCTGACGCAATAACTGCTTCACCTTTAGCTAAAAAATATAATGCGCCTATATTACTAACTGATTTCACTACCTTAACCGATTCCACTAAACAAGAATTGCAAAATTTAGGTGTTGGAACTGTATTTATTATCGGCGGTACTGGGGTTATATCTAGCGATGTCGAAAATACTCTTGAAAGCATGGGGATTTCTACAAAAAGAATCTATGGCCAAGATAGATACGAAACTTCTGTTAATGTAGCTAAGGAACTAGGAAGTAGTAAAGGTGTATTTGTAGTAAGTGGAGATACATGGAAAGATGCTTTATCAGTAGCTCCAATTGCAGATAAGTTACAATATCCCATAATATTAGTGGGACAAGATAATGTCCCTGATACGGTTAAAAATTATATAAATCAAGTAAAAGCTAATAATGGAGAAGTAGATGTTGTAGGAGGTAGTGATACATTAAGCAATGATATATCAAGTGTGTTAAATCCTACCAAATCATACGATCAATCTACTCAATATGATAGAGCTCTAGCTTTAATCAATAATTATAAGGGGCAATTAGATTTAAGTAATGTATATTTAGCTAGTGATAGTAATTTTGCAGATGCACTAAGTGGTTCAGCTTTGGCAGGAATGAATGGAAATCCGATAATATTAGTTGGAGATAGTAATCAAAGTGATGTAAGTGCTTTTATTACTAATAATAATGTAACTAATGTAAATGTATTAGGTGGAACGGGTGTGTTAAGTGATAATGATATTAACAGTATTACTGGTAAAGAAAGTGATGACTTAGAAATTGTAAGCATTCAGTAGATGGAGGAACTGTATAAAAAAATTATGTATATAATTTTAGTAATGGTGAGACAAGTGCATTTTATAATATAAGTCCAAATTTGGATTTAATGGGAAAGATGGCATCTTCAACAAAAACTATTATAAGAATGCAAGCAGATAGTTCCAGTAAAGATTTTGAAATAAATCAAGATGAAAAAGATAATATAACTAATATTTTAAATAAATATAATCAAATGCTTGGGAAATAAAATATTATAAGTAAGTAATGTATTGTTTTTGGATAATATTGAAAGAAGGTTTTATAATTCTGTTTATTTTTATGTAATATTTCACAAAAATTATAATAAACTATTAATTGAGAATATAAAATTATTCAAAATAAAGGGGAGATATTATAATATGATGGTTAATCATGGCTTAATGATGTTTTCAGGTATTTCTTTTGTATTTATTATAATATATCTGATAATAGCTATAGTTACTTTTGTTTTATTTATAAGACTAGCTACGAGAGGGATAAAAGCATTAGATATATACATAGATAAGAATAAAAATAATAATACAAATGATAATAGTAGTAAAGATATTTAACTTGATAAAAGCCTTGTATTTGTTAAAAATACAGGCTTTTTATGATGGTTTAATTCATTAGAGAAAAAATAGCGTTATAATATTAGTATGCGTGAGATAGAAATAATGAAACCTGTACTTTGTTGAAAGATATATAGAGGGCGGGTAAGGTAAATGTGTCTTAGACCTTCCAATTTACTGATGCTGTTATGGTACATTTACCATGTAACGCTTGTCAATAATAAAGTTACCGGAAAAACTCAAGGAGAATTGCTATGGGAATAAATGAAAAATCTTTAAAAAGCATTCAAGCACTTGTTGGAAATATAACAGAGGATAATCTAAAGTATGTAGATTGTTATATATCCCAGCATTTAGGGATGTTCATACCAAGTGTTGGGTTCTGTGAATATGCTATCATACCACAACATACGCATCCAGCTTACTCTTTCATATTGTTTTTTTCTGAAGAAGATAGTATAGTTCCACAAACAATAGAAGTGTTACCAAATCACTATTTGGTATTATCAATGTCACCAGATATTAGTCATGAAGAGATAGAAAAGGATACCTTTACCCGTTATATTGCTATTTTTATATCAAGAGAATTTTATGAAGGGCAGTATAGCATATATAGCAATAAAAGGCCTGAAATCTATTTCTGGAATCAGTCTTCAGTTAATCAGGATATTATGATATATATAAAGCAGTTCATGGGTGAATATGAGAGTAGACAACTGGGCTATGAAAGTATACTTGATAGCCTTTCAACTATTATTGCACACCAATTGCTCAGAAGTATTCTAAAAATAGATGCTTCATCAAACTTACTTATCGGGAAATATGGGATAGAGAAGGTGATTGAGTATATGCATCAGAACTTTGGTGAAAAATTGTCAATAGTAAATTTAGCAAAACTTGCAAATATGTCTAAGTCTCATTTTATTCGTACATTCAAGCAAGAAACACAATTAGCTCCTATTGAATATTTAATAAAGCTGAGAATTGATAAATCTAAGAAGCTTTTAAGAAGTAAAACTAGCACTATTACAGAAATAGCTCTGAAATGTGGATTTAATAGTACATCTCATTTTTCTTCTTGTTTTGCAAAGCAACTTGGAATTACTCCCACAGATTATCAAAATTTGTATTCAAAATAATTAGCAGGATTATGAAATATCTTGAGAATATTTTGAAAGCTAGTTCCTTATAATTTTTATATATTTAAATATATAAAATATAAGATGAAGGGGAATAGGTATGATAAAAGAAGAAATTTTTGAATTAATGAGAAAAAATCCTGTCTTTTTTTTAGCTACAGCAGAGGATAATCAGCCAAGAGTGAGGGGGATGCTACTTTATAAAGTTGATGAGAATGGAATTATTTTTCATACAGGGATAATGAAAGATGTATATAGACAAGTAATGAAGAATCCCAGGGTTGAGCTATGTTTTAATGGAAATGGCACTCAAGTACGTATAAGTGGGGAATTGGAGGTAGTAGATGACGATAATCTTAAAGATGAGATTTCAGAACATCCAACTCGTAAATTTTTAAAACCATGGAAGGAAAGTGGAGAGTTAAAGAATTTTTATAAAACCTTTGTGGTATTTAGGCTGAAACATGGCATAGCTACTACGTGGACCATAGAAAAGAACTTTGGTCCTAAGGAATTAATCCAACTATGAGAATATTTAATGAGAAAGCAAGTCAGAAGAGTGGCTTGCTTTTATTATTTTTTAAATTTTAGAAGTCACATAAAAATCACATGATTATTCAGTATTGTAACTATAATTATCAATTATAATATGAGATAATATAAAGTCAAATTAAATGATTAGAGGACGTATTCCTAAGTTTTATAAAAACAGGAAGGATGATATTAGTGAGTAGAAAGGAATTTAATTATACAAGAAACTCATTTAATAAAATATATGCAGAAGGATTTGAAAAAGAACTATTGTGTAGTTTATTAGAAAAATATAAAATAGGAGAAATTTATTTTAATGACTGGGATGATACAACAATCATAAAAATAAAAACAAAGAGTGAGTTTATAAAAAGATTCGGTAAAGATTTAATAGGAGAACATAATATTAACTACAATGAAGAAGGAATATCCAATAAAATAACAAAAGAAGAAGAATTATGGACGTTATTAGATAGAAAAAAGTTGGAGAGAAGCTCATTGATGAAATACACACATGTAAGTGAAGGAGATGAATAATATGAATAAAAGAAATATTGATTATTCTCAACTATTTAGTATAAGTGCTGTAATTATAAGTTGCATCAATATACTAGGGATATTGTATATTGCATCTATAGGTAGGATATAGTTAAGCATGTCATGAGAAATTTAGCTGAAAAAATCATTTATTATAAATAAACATATGGTTTAAAGATGTTGCAAAAGTGTGATGTCTTTTTTTCTATTGAGAAATAAAACTAAGAAAATACATATAATGGAATTATGGTATATAGTATAAATATTATGTAAATAAAAATAAAGTAAACTACGAACAAATTTACAACAAATGATTGAATTGTATAATAATAAGTTATATACTAAAATTACATAAAGTGTATGGAACAAAATTAAATCATATCGGTGGAAACAGCTCAGAATAAACAATTCGTATATAACTCTTAAGTAAAGTCCCCCAAGAACTTTACTTAAATATAATACAGCAACTGGTATATTAAGCAATCCCCAGGCGTTCTTTTTGTTTTTTAATTCTAAAAGCTTCGCCACCTCTTATATGTCTAATGGATTTATTATATGCCAAAACGGTTTTTACTTGTTCAGCTATTTGTGGATTTAATTGTGGTAGTAATTCAGTTATATCTCTATGTATTGTACTCTTGGAAGTTCCAAATACTTGTGCTGTATTTCTTATTGTTGCTCTGGATGCCATAATATATTTTGATACTTCAATAACTCTATTTTCAATATAATTTTTCATTACTTTCACTCCTCGTATATATGTAGTGCTTATTACACTACTTAATTTAACTTAACTTTCTTTTGAAATAAATTATAATTATTAATTATGTGCAAAATACCGACCAATAGTGTGAAATTTGTGTTATTTTGTTGAATTAATTATAAAATATAGGTTTTTGATTTAAGTTTTCTTGACAATAAAATAGTACTTAAAAAATGTGATTGTTTAATGACATATTAATGTGAAGCTTATGTAATTCGGGTAAGAAAAAAATAAACCAGGCAGTCTACAATATTATTTGTGTAAATAGAAGGATATTCAGTTCTTTTGTAGAATATTACAATAATAGATAAAGTAAGAATATACACTTAAGGAAAAATCTTAGATAATCACATTAACTTTATATTGATATAAGAAACGTTAATTTAAGAGGTGATTTTATGAAATATGATGACTTTCCGTATTATTTAAAGTACAATAATGAAGAAATTCAATGTCATGTTTTTAGATGGGATGATACTTTAAGAGTAAAATGTAAATACAAAAATACTTTAGTAGAATGTACTTGTTCGTATAAAAAATATTTAGAGGATCTGTCTATAATTGAATCTATGCTTAATAGGCATTTAAAAACAATTGACGAAAAAGGGGAAGAGTTCTATCAGCATTATAAACTAAAAGAAGTAATGAAAATTCTAAAATGTTAAACATAATTATATGAAATGAAAGATTTAAAAGGGGTGTCCAATTAAACAACGGCTTCCGTTTTGAGGTGCAAAACGGAAAAACCTTATAATAGGTAACGTTAAAAACAGCACTAATATTCACATATATTAGTGCTGTTTTTATCATGTTTTTATTTGCTATTAATAAATATTACGAACCAATAATCATAATATTGTAGTCCTATATAGACTATTAATCAATTATGATAATACAATGCCTTTTTCTATTTTATTTCCTTTTAAAAATTCTTTTACCTCAAGAGGTTTCCCACCTGGAAACTGTAATATTTCTATAATCAGAATACCGTTATTGGTGGCGACTGTAATTCCTTCATTATTTGCATCTATGATATAACCAGGTGGTTTAATAATATTTGCCTCTAATGACTTGGATTTGAATATTTTAATTGGAATATCTTTATAATAAGTATGAGCAGTTGGCCATGAGTTTATATTTTTATATGGCCAAGAACTCAATCCTCTTATTAAATTATGTATGTTAATACTACTGTCATTCCAATTAATCTTTGCCATTTGCTTGTTTAACATCTGTACATAAGAACTTCTATCACTCTGTTGTTTTACCCCACAAATTTTACCTGTGATAATTCCATTTATTGTTTCCTCTAACAGTTCAGCACCGTTTATTTTTAATAATTCGTACAATTCTCCTGCTGTCATAGATTCAGATATGTCAAACTCACTTCTCATAAGCATATCACCCGTATCTATACCAGTATCCATTAGTATAGTTGTATTTCCAGTTGTTATTTCCCCATTTATTAAACTCCAATTTATTGGTGATGACCCCTTATACATTGGGAGGAGAGATGCATGTAGATTAATACATCCGAGTCTTGGTATGTCAAGTATATGCTTAGTTATGATTTGACCATATGCTACAACAATAATAAAATCAGGTTTTATTTCTTTTAATTTATCAATAATTACAGAGTCTGTTTTTATTTTTTCGGGCTGAAAAATTGGAATTTGATTCGATAGTCCGACCTCTTTGATTGGTGAAACTGCTACCTTTTTCCCTCTTCCACTTGGTTTATCAGGTTGTGTTACAATCGCACTTACATTATATTTCTCTATCATTTTCTTCAATGAGGGAACTGCAAAATCAGGAGTTCCCATAAAAACTATTTTCATTATTGATACCTCCCTTTGATACTACAAAATATATTTTGTAGTTATTCATTAGTTACACAATAAAATACAAGTATTCACTATTATTATATCTAAAATATGAACATGATTCCAAGTCTTTGAAGAAAATACTGTTTATTACTTAAAATATATTATATCCTCCAAAGTAAATGGCTTTTCTGTTATACCGAGCAACATTGCAGGGGTTACATCTTCCTTCTTGTATTTAAAGGTTTCACAGAAGTTTAGATATGTCCTTAATATTGTCAGCATATAGTGTGCATACTTTGGGTTGAAGTTAGAATAGATATAACTTTTTCCTTCACCACGACCTGATACGAGGGGTCTTTCAAGGATTGAGGCTCTCCTTCGTATCTGATTAAAGTAAGTGTTTATAGCCCTCATATCTACATTTATAACGAACGTAAATGGAAATTAAAATTATTACATTGGACAATGCCTAACTTATTTTGTATAATTAATCCAAAGTAGCAGAGTAAATATTATGCGTAAAGTGTTAGAGGATGGGAAGTTGTCTCTAAACGAAAAGCTTAAATGCTTATTATACAAGATTTAAAGCTTACGATATAATATTGCTTCCGCTGTTACATTAAAGGGATCTTACATTTACTTCTTTTCTCTTTAGTGTGGCTACATTAAAAAGACGAGAGGTGGTTCTGTGGAAAATTAAATTAATTCTTTGTGTAAATTATAATACACTGGAGGTAAAAGATATGAAAAACGGAATGAATATAAGATTCCTTGTTACTACCGCAGTTTTTATTGCTATTGCAATTGTTTTAAGATCCTTTGCTATAAATGTAGCTGTAGGGGGTACACTTACTATGCGGGTAAGTTTTGATGCTATATGTTATATAGTTCCTGGTCTTCTTTTTGGTTCATTATATGGAGGGATTGCAGGGGGATTAATAGATGTACTTGGATATATAATAAGACCTATGGGTGGCTATATTCCTTTGTTTACCATAACTAATATAGCAGCAGGTATTTTACCTGCTATATTGTGGAAGGGTATAGGAAATATAGACAAGCATAAAATTAGAAATTATTACAGTATTTTTTTTGCACTGGTATTTCTAATAGGTTTTGTAAATTTCATTGTGATAAGATTTATGCCTAATACTGTTTTAAATAAACTATTAATGTTTTTGGGCAAAAAATCTCAGTACCTTAGTTTTGGATTTATGGTAATAGGTAGTATAGGTATTTTAATTTTCATTATAAATTTACTTATTAACAAAAATTCAGGAAAATTATATATGGTTATTAATAATAACTATTTTAAGATGGTAATTGTTCTAGGTATATCTGGGATTGTCATATGTACTATAAATACCTATATTCTATTGATATTCACTCCAGCTCTTATGGTTAAAGGATTTATATTTTTATGGATACCTAGAATAATTGAAACTTTACTTATGACTATAATTAATTCTTATATAATATGTATAATCTTATATTCCTACGATTTGTTTTATGGTAGAGTAGTTAAAAAAGCTTAAAAAAAGTAAGGTTATTAGTCATTTTGATTTGAAATGATAGAACTAGAAAAATCATTTGATATGAGGATGTCCAATTTGCAATGAGTTGACAAACATAGTAAAATAAAATTATCAGATAAGGGGAGATGTATGTAAAATGGACAAATTAGATAAACTATTAGAAATATTTAATACTATAAAAGAAGAAAAACAATATTTGTATGCTAATTACAAGGAATTTGGGGCAAATATAAAAGTGTATATAGGATTCAATAAGTATAAAAATAATTTTTGTCAGATTATAAAAGAAAATGGAGTTGTTAAAAATACAAGAGATATTGAAATTAATCAAGTGTTATTTTATTTAAAAGATATATTTAATAAAATAGATGGAGTTGAAAAAAGTAATTGGCAAAAAAATTTCAGAGAGGAATATTAAGTTAAAAATATATTGAAATATAAAAAAATTATGGTTTATTAAACGTTGTAGCTTTTAAATCATAATTTTTATTTTATAATTTTCATCTTTAACATTCTCCAATATGTCACCAACACAATTTGTATGAGAAATGTAATTAATGTCTTCTTTTTTTTATTTATTGACTTTAAATAATGCAGAAAAAACATTAGAATTTTAATTTTATTGGTTTTTTCTGCATTTTGCAGTAAAATAGTATTATTGTAGAACATTGATAGGAAGGACTGGTAAGAAAGCCTCTAGAGAATATAGAAGACTTTAGACATAATGATTTTTGAGTATGTAAGAATGCGAACAGGGAAACACATGCAGCAATCTCTTAAAGGGTTTAAAGACAATCATCTTATAAGGGTGCACATGCAGATGTTACTAAAGGTAAAAAATGTAAATAAAATATCCATCTAAAGTGGTAATTATGATATAATAAGTATTAACTGGACAAGAATACAAAAGAGGAATGGGAAACTAATGCATATATATATTGATGAGTCAGGTAGTATGACAACAGATAGTATAACTTCTAATAATAGATATTTCATAATTGCTATATTATTAGTAGCCGAACCCAAAAAATTAAGAAGAGTCTATGAAAGATTTATAAGTAAATATTTTGATGATTTAAAAGAATCAGATAAAAATGGGAAGATGTTTAGAAGAGGTAAATTTGTTGAGTTAAAAGGTTCTTCACTTACGCCGGAAATGAAGAAGATATTTTTAGAATACTTTTGCAGAAATAATCATTTTCAAATATTATATATAAAAGTAGATAACTCAAAAGTGACTAAAAATTTTTATAAAAATAAAGCAAGGGCATTTAATTATGTATTAAAGTTAGCATTAGAAAATCTTTATAACAGCGGGGTATTAACTGATAGAAATTGGGCATTAAATATTGATGAAAGAAATGTTAAAGCTGATGAGAGACATCAATTAAGGGAACATTTATTAACAGAGTTTATAGGAAAAGATATTGTTGATGAAATACAGCTTGAGTATTTTGATTCTTCTAATAATAAGCTAATACAGTTAGCCGATGTATTTTCAAACTTATATTATTCAAATATATTAACAAATAATTCTTATAAAGATGAAATTCAATATATGATTGACAACAAATATTTATTAAGCACATTTATATTTCCGCTACTATGAATACTATATTTATTTTTTACATAAGTATAATAGTGTAGCATCAACAGTAAATCCTATGATGTGCGGTTATCTTCGTAAGCACCATGTATTGGTGTCATACATAGGTAATTGATGCTATTTATGAATATAAACTGTATATTAAGAAATTGAGTATTAAAACCATTGACGTATAGTGTGACAAGTGTTATACTAACATTGAGTTAAACAGTAAGTCCTAATCATACGCCGTTTTCTAGGTAAGTGGCATGGTTTGTCATCGTATTTAGGCTATTAACTTATGAAATACCAGTATGGCTTCTGAATTAAGAAGTCTTTTTTATTTCTTAATTATTTGTGTAGATATATGGGCAGTGAGAGAGGGTTATGTTAATGGAAAATATATGTTTGAAATTAGAAAAGTTAAGGAAGATATGTTCACAAAAGAAAAATGAAGTCAATGATTTGTATAATGATTTAGTAAATTCCATATTAAAAAGAGATATGGAGTTGCTTTCAAAAAAATACAAGGAAATAATAATAGTGAGACCTGATTTTTGTAAAACAGAGTATTTTAAATACTATATGGATAGAAATGCACTTGATATAATTGATGATAGGGGAGAATATTTTGGATGGCTTTTTGAAATAGCATTCAGTGGTATTGATATCTGTTTGTCAGATACATATGTGGATAAAGAAACTAATATATCATATGATGTTTCTGAAATAGGTGAAGTTAAAGATGAAAATGCTTTTGAAGAGATTGAAAAGGTAATAAAACGGTTGGATAACTCAATTGAGTTTCTAAAAAATAATAGCGATTTTACAAAGTACAAATATTACTATGAATGTGAACATGAGAATGTAAAATGTTCCGATATATTTGAAGTATATAATATAGTTACAAGTAGAAAGTATTAAGTAGGCACTTTGGCATCCTTTAATTTAGGGTGCTATTTTTTATTATACAAATAAATAAAAGATAGAAAATATAAATGATAATGAAATCTTAGTAAACAGTATAAATATTATGTATATTAAAAAAATGTAAACACTAGGCAGAGAAAAGTATTCTTCATGAGCAAGCTTTACCTAAAATTTAGAATTACTTGATTTTCAAATGTAATAAAAGGGTTTTATTGAATGTTTAACTATATTGTTATATAATTCTATTAGGCTCATATTATTAGGATATGAGCCTAAAATTATAGAAAAAGAGGTAATATTATGAAAATTACTAATCTTAATCCACAAGATGTGATATTTGCATTGGATATAGGAACAAGATCAGTAATAGGCACTATAGGGGTATTAAAAGATAAAAAATTTAATGTAATAGCAGAACAGTGTATAGAGCATGAAGAAAGAGCAATGGTTGATGGACAAATACATGATGTGGCACTTGTAGCAAATGTGGTAAATACCATAAAGAGCAAACTTGAAGAAGATCTAAATATGAAAATAGAAAATGTGGCTATCGCTGCTGCAGGAAGATTTCTTAGAACCATAGAAATAAAAGAAAAAATGGAAATAGATTATGAAAGAGAAATAGATAGAGATATTATAAGAAGTTTAGAGCTAACTGCAGTAAAGTCTGCCCAGGAAAAAATAAATGAGAGTGTAAAAGGCAGACTGTATTGTGTTGGATATAGCGTAAAGAACTATTACTTGAATGGATATGTTATAAGTAATTTGCTAAGTCATAAAGGGAATAATGTGTGTGCGGAGATTATAGCTACTTTTCTTCCAAGGTCTGTAGTAGATAGTTTGTATTCTGTTATGGAAAGGGTAGGCCTAAGTGTGGTAAATTTAACTTTAGAACCTATTGCTGCTATGGAAGCTGCTATTCCCCAGAACCTAAGATTGCTAAATTTAGCTTTAATTGATATAGGTGCAGGAACTTCAGATATAGCTTTAAGCAGCAGCGATAGTATAAGTGCTTATGGCATGGTACCTGAGGCAGGAGATGAGGTAACAGAAGTTATAGCACAAAATTATTTAGTTGATTTTAATACTGCAGAGAAAATAAAAAAGCAGTGTACAGAGAATAAGGCTATAACCTATATAGATGTTTTAGGTTTAGAGAATGAAGTATCTTCGGAGGATGTAGTAAAGCTTATAGTTCCCACTGTAGAAAAAATAACAGATAAAATTGGAAGCAAGATAATAGAATTAAATGGTGGTAAATCTCCTAATGCTATTTTTTTAGTAGGGGGCGGTGCACATACACCTAAATTAAAAGAATTTTTAGCTGAGAAATTAAATGTGCCCCTACAGAGAATTGCCATAAAAGGGAGAGAGGCAATTGCAGATTGTATTTGTCCTGACAATTCTTTGGGAAGTATAGGGGTGACAGTTTTAGGCATAGCACTGGTTTGCATAAAAAGGTTAGGACATGATTTTATTGATGTAATGCTAAACGGAAATGTAGTAAGTCTTTTTAATTCTCATAAGCATACTGTCATGGATGTGATGCTGTATGCAGGTATAAATCCTAATGTATTGATAGGCAAAAATGGCAAAAATATAAGATTTACTGTAAACGGAATAAAAAGGGTGGCTTTTGGAACTTTAGCTTCTAATGCAGAAATAACTATAAATGGATTTCAAAAAAGTATAGATGAAGAAGTTAAGGAAGGAGACAACATAGAAATAAAGTATGCCATTAATGGGAAAATTGCTTCACCTAAAGTTATAGATTATGTACAAAAAATATATTCTATAAGTTTTTTTATAAATGATATAATAGAAAATTTAGAGCCTATTGCATATATAAATAAGAATAGAACAGGTCTAGGCAGCATTATAAATGAGGAGGATGATGTAGTAATAATTTTTCCGGAAACTTTAAAGGATTATGAAAAATATTTTTCTTCTCACAGCCAGGAATTTATATACTATCTAAATGGAAATAAATTAGATATAAATTATATAATAAATGAAGGGGATAGAATTTATAGAGTATTAAAAAGTCAGGAAGAAAAACAGGAAAAGATTGAAAAAATATCACTAGATTCAGTAGATGAGAAAGTACCTGAGATTAAAAAAGAAAATGAAAGAGATTTAAAGCAAATAAATGAATTTGAAGAAATTAATAAAAAAGAAATGACTATAACTGTAAATGGGAAAAACATAGTGCTTAAAGGAAAGAAACAATACATATTTGTGGATATATTTAATCATACAGAATTTGATTTAACAAAAGTAAAGGGTAAATTATACTTACATTTGAATGGAAATGATGCAGGTTATTATGATAAACTGTCTCAGGGGGATATAATAGAGTTAGGCTGGGAGTAGAGCTTTTGATAAGTATATTGGAGGTATGGAGATGGATAGGGATTTTTTAAAGATGGCAGGAGCTATAAAAGGAGAATTAATTGAGATAAGAAGGGATTTTCACAGACATCCTGAACTTGGATATGAAGAAAAGAGAACTTCTCAGAAAATAAAAGAATTTCTAAAAAACATAGGTGTAGAATATATAGAAACTGCAGGTACGGGAATATGCGCAATAATAAGAGGAAAAGGATATAAGACTATAGGCATAAGGGCTGATATAGATGCGCTTCCCTTAGAAGACAACAAAAACTGCAGCTATTCTTCAAAGGTAAAAGGAAAGATGCATGCCTGTGGCCATGATGGTCACACTACCATACTTTTAGGGGTAGCTAAAATTTTAAGTAGTATAAAAGATGAGTTAAAAGGGAATGTGAAATTATTTTTCGAGCCTGCGGAAGAGACTACTGGCGGAGCTAAGCTAATGGTAAAAGAAGGAGTACTTGAAAATCCAAAGGTGGATAGAATAATAGGACTTCATGTAGATGAAAATATAGAAGTAGGAAACATAGGCTTAAAATTAGGAGTTGTAAATGCAGCTTCTAATCCGTTTACTATAAAGATTAAAGGGGTAGGAGCACATGGTGCAAGGCCTAATATGGGAGTTGATCCGGTAGTTATAAGCAGCCATGTAATAATAGCACTTCAAGAAATTATAAGTAGGGAATTGCCACCAACTGATGCAGCAGTTATTACTGTGGGTTCTATACATGGGGGAACTGCCCAAAATATCATACCGGAAGAAGTTATAATATCAGGTACTATGAGAACTATGAGAACTGAACATAGAGAGTATGTAAAAAAGAGGCTTTATGATATAACCTATGGTATTGTAAGTTCTATGAGGGGAAAATGTGAAATAAATATAGAAGAAAGTTATCCTTGTTTGTATAATGATGATAATGTGGCTCAGGATATTTTAAAGGCAGCCTATGAAGTAATCGGGAAAGAACATGTGAAAATGTTGGAAAGTCCTAGTATGGGTGTGGAGAGTTTTGCTTATTTCTCAATGGAAAGACCTGCTGCATTTTACTATTTAGGTTGTAGAAATGAAAGTAAAAATATAATATATCCGGCTCATGGAGGCTTATTTGATATAGATGAAGACTGTATTCCTATTGGAGTTGCCATACAGTGTAGGGCGGCATATGATTTTTTAAAGTAAATTAAGTTAATAATCAGTAAAATGTAGTGATAAGTAAATTGTACTTAAAGTTTTTATTCTAATTAGTTATGGACTTTAGGTGCATTTTTTTGTAAAAAACTAGCAAAGGAAATTTTATGTGTTGATTTATATAATGATAGTATTATATAATTAGATATTGTTGGCATGAAATTGTCAATAAATATTTAAAATGCCGGGAGAGATTATGATGAAAGTCGAAATAGGAAGCAATGAATCAGGCCAGAGATTGGATAAGTTTTTGAGAAAATGGCTTCAAGATGTACCCATAAGTGCTATATATAAAGCTATAAGAAAAGGTGATATTAAAGTAAATGGAAAAAAAGCTAAGGAAAAATATTTTCTGGTAGAGAAAGATATAGTAGAAGCTCAATACATAAGTTCTCAGGGTAAAAACTTTAAATTTAATAGAGTAGATAATAATTTTTTAAAAATAACTTATGAAGATGAAAATATGCTCCTGGTGGAAAAGTGGCCGGGAGTTCTAGTACATTCGGATAAAAAGGCCGATGATGTAACTTTGACTGACTACGTACTTTCTTATTTATACGATAAAGGAGAATTCAAACCTGAAGTTGAAGTTACATTTACTCCTTCCCCTTGTAATAGATTGGATAGGAATACTTCAGGAATAGTTATATATGGTAAAAATTATGAATCCTTGAAATTATTAAATGAAATAATAAGGCAAAGAAATATAAGGAAATACTATCAAGCTTTAGTAAAGGGAAGGATAAATGAAGGACTTTATGAAGGATACATATTAAAAGACGAAAAGAACAATACATCCAACATATATAATACACCTAGAAAAGATACAAAGAAAATATCTATGGAGGTAAAGAATCTTTACACCTGCGGTACCTATTCTTTAGTAGAATTAGAGTTAATTACAGGTAGAAGTCATCAGCTAAGAGCTCATTTATCACATCTAGGAAATCCTATAATAGGGGATAGTAAATATGGTATATCCAAGATAAATAGTTTTTTTTATAATAAATATGGATTGTCATATCAGTATTTATATGCCTATAAAGTAAATTTTAGAAATTGTACTGGAAAGTTAAGCTATATGGAAAATAAAACTATATCTGAGAAGCTTCCACCTATATTTAAAAAAATAAAAAATGACATATTTAATAAATTTTAATTATTCATTGTTTTTGGATAGGGAGTTTTAATTATGAAAGAACAATCAACAACTAAAGGTTTTGCTATACTTTCTATGGCAGGAATGTTAGTAAAAGTATTATCTGTAATATATATTCCTATTTTAATGAAAATAATTGGAGAAGAAGGCTATGGATTGTATGCGGCATCTTATCAAATATATACTTTTGTGTTTGTACTTGCCAATTCGGGTATACCTGTGGCCATATCAAAGCTTATATCTGAACTAGCTGCAGTTGGAAATTATAAAGATGCAGTTAGAGCATTTAAAATAGCTAGATTTATTTTAATGGTCCTAGGAATAATAATGGCATTGTTTTTATTGATTTTTGCCTCACCTCTAGCTAAAATAACCCACTATAATGGGGTGTACTTATCACTTGTAAACTTAGCACCTGCTATAGTATTTACTTCTATAGCTTCAGCTTACAGAGGATACTTTCAGGGCAGGGGAAATATGACGCCTACAGCTGTATCCCAGGTTATAGAACAAATATTAAATACAATATTTACACTTATATTTGCTGCATATTTAATGAGGTATGGAGTAGAAGCAGGCTGTGCCGGTGGAACTATGGGTACATCCCTTGGCGCTTTAGCTTCTGCTAGCTTTTTGATGTTCTGTTATACAAGAAACAATAAATTTAAAAGTCCCAAGGGTTCCCTAAAAGTAGAAAATGCAAGACTTACTACAACAGAGATTGCAAAGAAAATTGTGAAATATGGATTACCTATAACTTTATGTGTAGGTATGACCTATGCCGGAAGTATAGTGGACTTAGGCAATACAAAAATAAGGCTTATGGCAGGTGGGATAACTGAGACTAGGGCGACCATATTGTTTGGTTATCTTACAAAATATCAACAGCTTCTAAATGTTCCTATAGCTATAATATCCTCGCTGTCCATGGCAATACTTCCAGCCATCGCTGCAGCTATGGCTGTTAAAGATGGAAAAAAGGTAAGGGATAACATAAATTATTCTTTTAGGCTGTGTTTTTTAATTGCTATTCCATGTGCAGTAGGACTTTCAGTTTTAAGTGGACCTGTATTCTCCATGCTGAAATTTGGGAGAGGTTCTTATATTATGACCTGGGGTTCTGTGGTACTTGTACTTATGTCTATTATGCAAATACAAATTACTATTTTACAAAGCATAGGAAAGCTTTTTACTGCTACATTTTATTCTATAGTAGGCATAATTATAAAAATATGTGTAAATTATTTTCTAATTGCAGTACCTAAAATTAATATATTAGGTGCCATAGTGGGTAGTATTTTAGGGTTTGTCATACCTATAATATTAAATCACAGAATTATTAAAAAATCTTTAAATGTAAAAGTTGGTTTGATAAATCATGCAATTAGACCTGTGCTAGCTTCAGGGATAATGGGAGTTACAGTAGCTGTGACATATTTCTGTACAAATTATATATTCGGATTTATAAAATTCCCATACATATCAAATGCTATTTCAACTGTAATATCTATACTGGTGGGAATAATCACATATACTTTTGTTTTAGTTCTAGTAGGTGGAATAAACAGCAGAGATATACAGTCAATGCCTAATAAAATAACTAGGTTAATTCCAAAATTTATATTAAATAAGGTATGTCTAAAAAAATAACTTCTATGAATAACCATAGAAGTTTTCTTTTATAATTTCACGCATATTTAAAATTAAAGTAGTAAAATAAGTTATAATTAAGCTTATACCACAGCCATATATGTTTATCCAAGGTATACCTGTGAGTATGTATATTAATACTAGTTCTAAAACAGAAGAAATAAGGGAATTTCTAAGTATTATATTTTGTTTCCCAATTCCATTTAGAATACCAAAAGTGGCCATGGAAACAAATACAACAGGGGCAGATAAAGCAGCAAATCTTATGTAAGAGTCAAGATCATATCTTTTATAAAATAATTCTCCCAAGTAACCAGACATACTAATACAAATTATCATAGTGACAATACCTAAAAGAAGAGATACTTTTATTATTTGAGATACTCTATTTTCTATAGCCCAATAATCTCTGTTACTCATTTTTTCGGATAAATCTGGAATTAGTACTATGGACATAGAGTTTATAATGGTAATAGGTAGAAAAATTATATTAAGGGCCATTCCGTCAAACTTACCTATCATGCTAAGTGCCAAGTTGTATTCTATACCTGAAGCCACAAGTCTCCTTGGAACTATTAAAGTGGAAATTGCAGAAAGTGCCGTAGTTAAAAAACCATTTAGACATAGAGGAAAAGATATAACAAGTATATTAAATAAAAGTTGTAATTTATCCTCATAATATGAATTATTAAATCCTAATTTCTTCTTTTTAATTTTGTACATTATATAAAGAATAATAAAACTTATAAATTCACCAATGGCTAAGGTTATGTAAGCTGCAGTTACAGTGCTCCTTATGTCTTTCAAGCAGAATAAAGTTATTATAAATATTATTATGGTAATGCGAAGAAATTTTTCTGATATATCTATAAATGCAGGTATTTTTACTTGGGATATTCCATAAAAGTAACCTTTAAGTATAGAAGAAAGGGCTATAAAAAATATACCGGGACACATAACCTGAATAGCATGTATGGCTCTTGGGTCTTTTATTATTTTGACTCCTATATAGGGGGCATTTATAAATATGATACACACTATAAATGTAGCCAATACAGAATTGAAGGTAAGAGATACATCTATAGAATTATTTAAATTATTAAAATCATCTTTACTGAAGTATACAGCGGCTACTTTGGATAGAGCTGTTATCATACCTCCCGATATAAGGCATACAAACAAATCGTATACCGGCATTATGAGTCCATAAAGTCCCATGCCCTCTGCACCTAATTTTCTAGATAATATGATGGAAAATATGAATGCAAATATTGAAGTAATTAAATTTGCAAAAATTAAAGTAAGTGAACTTTTTAAAAACCTGTCTCTTTTCATAAAAACTCCTGTTTTCCAATTATAGTATAGTATTGATATAAAATTATTTAATATTAATAACTATGACAATGTTTTAAAGTATATTCTCCTTAAATTAATAATTGAGGGTTATAGATAATTTTGAAAAACTTGTTTTAATAATTCTTAATTTTTAGTTATTAAAAGAAGGTACTCATATGTAGAGATTTTTATAATATATATTTATTGTTAAGATATATTTTAAGGAGAGTATTATATATGAAGAAGTTACTAAAAATTTTGTCCATGATTATAATTGTTCTAGTATCAGTTTTTGTAATTAAATTTTATTTTTATAAAACTCATTCAAAAATTAAAGTTCAAATTAAAGATGTTACCTTAAGTTGTAACTTAAAATATAGAGGATTGAAAGGTGCCGTTGATTTTGTGGTGGATGAAAAAGGTACTTATTACATAGCATATAAGAATAGAATACAAATAATAAAAAGTGATGGAGAAAGTTATGATATATTAAAAAATTTAAGTTTAAATATTTACAGCATGGATTATTACAAGGGAAACTTATATTATTCTTCTGATGATAAAGTATATTGTTACTCCATAGAAAAAGGTGAAAACTCGGTACTTATAAGTGGCATGCCTAATTATGGAGATTACAAGGATAGTGTATTAAAGGTAAAGGGAGGATATATATATGTGTCTATAGGGGCTGCCACTAATTCGGCTGTAGTAGGAGATGATAATATATGGATAAAAAATAATCTTTATGCCCATGATGTTACTCCTATTGATTTAACCTTGAAAGGTATAAATTTTGGAAGAGAAAAGAGAGGGGCTTTTCAAAGCTATAATACTCAAAGTGTAAAGGGACAAATAATTCCTAAACATTTTCCGGGAAATGCCTCTGTTATTGTATATGATCTAGCAGACGGCAGCAGTGAAACCTTTGCCTCAGGAATAAGAAATGTAACGGGAATGGATTTTACAAGTGACGGTAAATTTATATGTGCCATTGGCGGTATGGAAAATAGAGGAAGCAGACCGGTTATAGGCGATACGGATTATATATATGAAATTAAAAAGGGTGTATGGTATGGATGGCCAGACTATAGTGGCGGAGATCCTGTTACTTCCCCTAAGTTCAAAAGTATTAAAAATTCTCCTCTGCAATTTGTACTGGATAACCATCCAAACGCTAATCCACCAGCACCTTTATATCAGCATAAAGCGGTAGGTGCCATAGGGAAACTGACTATAGATACAGAAGGAGTTTTAAACCAGAAAGATAGTATATTTTTTTATGATAAGTCAGATAGTATAATATATAGCTTTCGTGGAATAGGTTCACCTATGGAGGAAATTAAATTTAACAGCAATTCTCAAATTTCAAACATTAAAATATTTAATAGGGAGTTATTGGCACTTGACGAAAATGAAGGCTATTTATATAGTATAAGCAGAGGTAAAATTAATGAACACATAAAAGCAAGCAAAAATATTTATCCCTATTTAATTTTTGTATCAGTGCTTGGTGTTATATTAATTCTAAAAATTCAAATTCAATAATTTGTAGATATATTCTATTTTAAAGAGGAGATTATTTTTTATATGAAACATGAAATTGAAAGAACCTATGGAAATGCTGTAAGGAGAATATTTTTTGCAGTAAATCCACTTAAGAAGAAAATTATGAAAACTAATTGTACTGTCCATAAATTTATAATTATACAGTCTATTGAAATATTGAAAAATGATGGCTATGAAGAAGAATATAATTTTTTTAAAAAATATATAAATGCCTTAAATGCAGGAGTTACTTGGGCAGATCAAGATTTTAAAAGTTCAAATCACTTCTATCACATAAGTAGAGGAAAAGGATTATATGGATTTTCCGATGCACTGACAGAGTGTAAAAAATATTATAATAAATCTCTGAAGCTTTTAGAGTCTAATCAAATGGAAAAGGCCCTATTTTATTTTGGAGCTTCCTGCCATCTTGTTCAAGATGTTACAGTTCCTCACCATGTAAATAATAAACTTTTGAATAGTCATAGAAAATTTGAACTTTGGATAATAAGCAGACTTATGACAGATTACTCTTTTATAGCAGAAGATGGAGTTATAATGTATGAAAAGTTAGAAGATTTTATAAAGAATAATGCTATAATGGCAAATAGTATTTATATAAAAAATAGCAATATAGAATCTAGAAATGAAAAATATGGTAAGATAGCTGTAACTATTTTAAAAGAGGCCCAAAGAACTACTGCGGGATTTATGGTTAAATATTATGAAAAAATAAAAAACTTTAAAATTCTCCCATAAACGGGAGGATTTTTTTTGCTTTTCAAGAACATATATAATTAGTAGCTAACATATTATGTATTTAAATATGAAGTCGTTCTTAATATTGGTAAAGGGTAGTGGTGGAGATGAGTAAAACTATATTTATAAATATGGAAAACCAAATATTTAGAGGAAATTTATTAGATGTGGGACTGGAGAATCAAGGTATAGTATATAATATATACAAGGAATTTAATGATGATGTAAATATAGAATATATAAATGGAAAAGAGGAAGAAAAAAATATAAAAGAAAACTATTATCATAATTGTATATTATTGTTCTCACTTAATAAACTGTGGTTTAATTTTAAAAAGAAAAATTTTATTGAAGACATATACAGATATTTAAAAGAAGATGGTTTGCTGCATATATGGGATATTGATAAAGGTTATAGTAAAATTTTTAATGGGTATGTAAAAATTTTAGTACCGGGGGGAGAGATAAAAAAAATAAGAATAATGGATTTCAATATTTTAAAAAATAATTCTAAACAAAATACATTAAAATTGCTGGATAAATATTTTAAAATTTTAGATTTAAAAAATTCAGATGGGCTTTATTATATAAAGGCTCAAAAGAAAAGGGAAGTTTAATGAAATTCACCAATTAATTCACAATATTTTTAAATATGTATAGAGAAAGGAAATTGAGGATATATATGAAGATACTATTAACAGCACTTAATTCAAAATTTATTCATAGTAATCTAGCAGTAAGATATTTAAAAGCATATACTAAAGAGCTTTCATATAATTGTGTTATAAGAGAATTTACTATAAATGACAGAAGAGAAAAAGTATTAGAGGAGATTATAGGTGAGAATCCGGATGTAGTGGCTTTTTCCTGCTATATATGGAATATAGAGTACATTAAATCATTAGCGGTACTTATTAAACTTGTAGATCCTTCTATTAAAATTTTATACGGAGGACCTGAAGTATCTTATGATAGTTATAATCTTTTGAAAAAATTGCCAGGAGAATACATAATAGTAGGTGAAGGGGAAGATACTTACTATGAATTTGTAAAGTTTCAAATAGAATATTTTAATAAAATAGAAGAAAAGGATAATTATGAATTTTCTTTGAGTCTAAAAAAAATAAAAGGACTTTGTTTTAAATGGAATGGACAGGTAACTTTAAATGAAGAAAGAGAATTAATGGATATGAACAAAATAATATTTCCCTATGACGAGCAGGATGATTTAACAAATAAAATTGTATACTACGAATCCAGCAGGGGATGTCCCTTTTCTTGTAAATATTGTCTTTCTTCAACTGTTCATGGTGTAAGATTTTTGAATATAGAAAGAGTGAAAAGGGAAATTAAGTTTTTAATGGGGAAAAATATAAAGCTTATAAAATTTGTAGACAGGACTTTTAATTGCAATCCTAAGTTTGCTATGGAATTATGGAAATTTATAATAGAAGCTGATACGGAATGTATATTTCATTTTGAAATTTCAGCAGATATTATTACAGAAGAAGAGATAGAATTACTGCGGAAAGCACCAAAGGGGAGAATTCAATTTGAGGTGGGAGTTCAAACCACAAATGACAGTGTTTTAAATAACATAAACAGATATGTTAAATTTAAAGATATAGAACAAAAAGTAAGAAAAATTAAAAAAAATAATAATATAAAACAACACTTAGATTTAATAGCGGGACTTCCGGGGGAAAATTTTCAATCCTTTAAAAGATCTTTTAATGAAGTATATTCTCTAGAGCCAGAAGAAATTCAACTGGGATTTTTAAAATTACTAAAGGGCTCACCTATGAGGGAAGAAGCAGAAAAGTGGAAAATGGTGTATTCTCCTTATGCTCCCTATGAGATTCTGAAGACCCAGTATATGGATTATAAAGAAATTGTAATCTTAAAGAGAATAGAACAGGTAGTAGATAAATACTATAATTCTGGTAAATTTAAAAATATAATAAAGTATTTTATTTTTAAGTTTAAAACAGCTTTTGACTTTTATTATGAACTTGCGGTGTTTTTTTATAATAAGGGGTATTTTAACAGGAATATATCCGCAGCAGATTATTATAGGGTATTCTTAGAGTTTGAAGAAGAATGTTTTAATAAAAAAAGTATGGAACTTAGGGAAATAATAAAGTATGATTATTTAAAATTTAATAAGAAAAAGTGGATTCCAGATTTTTTAATAAGATATAGGGATAAAAATGAGGAAAAACATATAAGAGAAAAAATTGAAGAGGGCTATATAAAAGTATCAGAAAGTTATCACATAGAAAAATTTTTTATAAATGTAGAAAAGTTTTTAACTACATCTGTATTAGAAGAAGTACAAGAATATGTAATATTTGATATTATAAGGAATAAAGAAATATATTTATTATCTAACCTCTTATCAAGTGATTCTTAGGTTCAGGTGGAGTTTGCTTATGAGAAATACTTTTCTCTATCTGAACCTTATTAACAGTATTCTTAGTGTCTTCAGCACTTAGAATACGTTATCCTTTAGGAGAAGAACTTATCCAGGCGCGTAGCAGTGCTTATCCCCCACTTTGAAGAAGGTGGGGATGTTAGCAATGGTAGCGTTCGGATAAAAAAGAACAGTAAAACTTGTACTGTTCTTTTTACTAGTTTAAAGGAAATTTATATGTATGTGTTATTTGTATTCATTAAGGAATATATTATTTATAAGTATACTCTCATTTTCAAGATAAAAGTTAGTTTAAATAATCTATCTGGGAATAGAATTTTAGCAGGAGATTTTTATTAGCTAAATAATTATTTTTTAAAATTATTTTCTTTTTGGTACTTTAAAATTAACTCGTCCAATTTTTTGCTGTATTTGACAACTATATCATCAGTAAGCTTACTTGTTTTCATTAATAAATATAAAGTTTCTTTTAGATTATTTATTTCTATGTCTAAAGTTTTTAAATCAGTTTTCATTATTATTCCCCCAGCAAAAACTTTTTTACTCTATATATTTTAACAGATAATAGATAAATAAACATATCTTTTATTAGTCATTAATATACAATATAACACAAAAATAAACAAAATCTCTCTATATATAGATTTTGTCACAATAATATATTTTATTTGCAGTTGACAATATAAAATAATTTATACAAAATAAAATTAAAGTAATACTGAACTGAGAGGTGAAAATATGTCGGTAACAGTGGAAGATATTATAAAAGATTTGGAATTGGAAGTTATAAATAAAGGGAAAAATATAAATGAAATAATTGTAAGTGATATAAATAGACCTGGACTTCAATTTAGCGGGTTCTATAATTACTATGCCAATGAGAGAGTTCAGATAGTGGGGAAAGCTGAATGGAGTTTTTTAGATGCTATGCAGCCAGAACTTAGAAAAAAAAGATTGGAAAAGTATTTTGAATTTGATAATCCAGGCACCATAATTACCAGAGGATTAACACCCCATAAAGAATTTTTAGAAAGTGCTATTAAAAATGAAAGATGGATACTTAGAACCAATAATATCTCTACAAGATTTATAAATAGACTTATGAATTATTTAGATGTTAAGTTAGCTCCTGAAACTAGACTTCATGGTGTTTTAATGGACGTATATGGTATTGGTATACTTATAACAGGAGAAAGTGGTATAGGAAAGAGTGAAACTGCACTGGAACTTATAAAAAGAGGACATAGGCTGGTAGCTGATGACGCAGTTGATATAAAACAAATAGATGGAGTACTTAATGGAACTTCTCCATATATCACATCAGGTATGATAGAGGTTAGAGGTATGGGAATAATTGATATTTCTGCCCTCTATGGGTTAAGTTCTGTACTGAAAACAAAGAACATTAGTTTGATAATATGCTTAGAACAGTGGAAAAAAGATGAAAATTATGATAGACTAGGCATAGATAAAGAATATATGGATATATTAAATGTACCCGTAAGAAAATTGAAAGTTCCTATAAGACCAGGAAGAAATCTAGCTGTTATAATAGAAGCTGCAGCTGCAAATTACAGATATAGCCTTGTGTCCAATGTAACTCCAGTAGATGTAATAAGTGAGAGAATACAAGAGCTTAGAAAAGAAGATGGTGAGGATGAATAAATTTTATATAAGAAAAGCCATGAAAGAAAAAAGGGACAACCTGCCTAAATTAGATAAAGAAAAATTAGATAGCATAATATTTGAAAAAATTATAGGAAGTGAAGAATATAATAAAGCAAAAAGTATATTTATATTTGTAAGTTATAAAAGTGAAGTGGATACTCATAGAATAATAAAGAGAGCGTTAAAAGAAGGGAAACTGGTTTGTGTTCCCAAAGTTATATATAAAGATGGAGGTATGGAAGCGGTTAGAATATATAAATTTAATGATTTAAAAGAAGGTGCCTATAAAATATTAGAGCCTCAAAATACAAGTTTAGAAAAAATAGAAGAGACATCTATTGATCTCTCCTATGTTCCTGGCATGGCATTTGACAAAAATGGCGGCAGGATAGGATATGGCGGGGGATATTATGATAGGTTTTTAAAAAAGGTGAGAGTTGATTCGAAAAAAATTGGACTAGCATATAGCTTTCAAGTTTTGAATGAAATTCCTATGGAAAAGTATGATGTATTCATGGATGATATTATTTACGATTAAAAATACTATTAGAATAATGAATTATTTAGGATTAAAATTAACACACTAATATAAACTGGACTTATTCTATATGTATGAGACATATAGAATTTAAATTGCTTGTAGTTTTTATTGGTGGTGTTTTTTGTGCAAATATTAAATATAGACAATAATTTTCAAGAAATTACTGAAAATATTGATTTTGTAGGTAATCATTATTGGATACTTTTGCCTATAGACGAAATTGATAGATTAGATTGTTTTATATCTGTAGACAGAGAAACCATAGATGAATGCAAGACTTTTTCACAGGTGCCCAAAATAAGCTTTTTTGATGGATACATATTTATGATATTTAATGTGCTTAGTTATGTAGAAGAAATAGTAGTATCCAAAGAATTGAATGTGTTCTTAAGTAGAAATTATATAATAACGGTATATAAAGATAGAATTGATATATTAGATACTTTAATGAAGGATATAAATGATTCTAAAAATTGTTTTGTGTTAAAAGATAATCCAAAAGTGTGTATACTTCTCTATTATATTTTAGATAGAATAGTAGTGAGAAATTATGATATCATATCTGAACTAGAGGTTGAAGCAGATAAAATTGAAATAAGTGTGTTAAAAAACCCAAGACATGAGCAAATAGATAGTCTAATAACTCTCAGAAGACAGGTTTATAAGATAAGGAAATATTTAAATCCTCTTATATACATAGGGGATAGTTTAGTTATAAATGACAACCTTGTAATTGATGCAGATAGTATGAAATATTTTATAAACTTAAATAGAAAAATAGAAAAGCTTATGCTTTCCCTTGAGAGTTTAGTTCAGGATCTGGCTTTAGTAAGGGAAGCTTTTGAATCAGAAATTGCAAATAAAACTAATGAACTTATGAAAATTTTTACCGTAATAGCAACTATATTTTTGCCTTTGAATTTAATAAGCAGTATGTACGGCATGAATTTAAAAGGAATCCCTTTTGTAGAACATGATAATGGGTGCCACTATGTAGTATTGATAATGGGTGTTGTAGCTGCAACTCTCATATGCGTATTCAAGAGAAAAAAGTGGCTTTAAATTAATGTAACAATCATTTTAATAAAATTATTATGATAAAATATAATTGGTAATAAAATGAATGTTACCACTTATTTTTTCATAATATTATTGTAAATTAAATATAGATAAGGGGAGATAAAATGTCAAATAATCTAACTAAAAAATATAAGTATGCCTGGGATAAATATTCAAAGAAGGATTTTAAGTTGCTTTTTCAATTATCCGATGCATATAAAAGTTTTATGTCCAAATGTAAAACAGAGAGAGAATGCATAAAAGAATTTATATCTAGAGCGGAGAAAAATGGTTATAGAAATTTGGAAACTGTAATAAGTGAAAAACTAACTTTAAAGCCAGGTGATAAAGTTTACGCTAATAATAAGGATAAAACTTTAGCACTTTTTGTAGTTGGAAGCAAAGATATACAAGAGGGTATGAGGATACTTGGTGCTCATGTGGATTCTCCAAGAATTGACTTAAAGCAAAATCCTTTATATGAAGATACAGAGCTGGCACTTTTAGATACCCATTATTATGGCGGAATAAAAAAGTATCAGTGGGTTACTATTCCACTAGCTATTCATGGTGTCATAGTGAAAAAGGACGGTAGTAAAATAGAAATAGCAATAGGGGAAAAGGAAGATGAACCTGTAGTTGGAATATCTGATTTACTTATACATTTAGCCTCAACTCAAATGGAGAAGAAGGCAAATAAGGTAATAGAAGGAGAAGATTTAAATATATTAATTGGAAGTATTCCAATTCAAGATAAAGAAGCCAAGGATAGAGTGAAACAAAATATTTTAAAATTATTAAATGATAAGTATAAGATAGAAGAGGAAGATTTCGTGTCGGCAGAATTGGAGGTAGTTCCTGCAGGGGCTGCCAGGGACTTTGGATTGGATAAAAGTATGGTTATGGCTTATGGGCAGGATGATAGAATATGTGCATATACTTCTTTTGAAGCCATGATGAATGTAAATAATCCTGATAAAACCTGTGTTACTCTTTTAGTAGATAAAGAAGAAATAGGAAGTGTGGGAGCTACTGGAATGCATTCAAGATTTTTTGAAAATATAGTAGCAGAAGTTATAGCGCTTTGTGGAGATTATAATGATTTAAAATTAAGGAGAACTTTAACAAACTCAAAAATGTTATCTTCAGATGTTAGTGCAGCGTTTGATCCTAATTATCCATCTGTCATGGAAAAGAATAATTCAGCTTACTTTGGCAAAGGAATAGTGTTTAATAAATATACAGGTTCTAGAGGAAAGTCCGGGTGTAATGATGCAAATCCTGAGTATATAGCTGAACTAAGAAATATAATGGAAAAAAATGATGTATCATGGCAGACCTCAGAACTTGGTAAAGTAGATCAAGGCGGCGGAGGAACTATAGCCTATATATTGGCTCAATATAATATGCAGGTTATAGATTGCGGCATAGCACTGCAAAATATGCACGCTCCATGGGAAGTATCAAGTAAGGCGGATATATATGAAGCTGTAAAAGGTTATGCTGCTTTTTTAAAGGAAATATAATAGAAAAAATCCTGTATTATTTCAAATTTTAGAGATTATACAGGATTTTGTTGTTATACATTTTTAAAGGCTATTGAGTTTATTCAAAAAAATATCTATTCTATCCCCATCTAAAAATACCTGTCCTATATTATGTGAATGTTTAGAAGTTTTTTCTTTTTCTGCAGTTATACCGTGGAAATCAGAACCTGCAGTTATTATTTTATTATATTTTTTAGCATATTCTATAAATTTATGTGTATCCTCTTTAGTATTGTTAGAGTAAATTGCCTCTATACCATGAAAGGGAAGCTGGATTAATCCTTCTATGTCAACATCTTTTACAAGTACAGGGTGAGCTAATACAGTGAGGGCATTTAGGGATTGAAGCATCTTTATGCCTTCTAGGGTAGATAATTTTTTATTTGGTACATAAGCTAAACAGGATTCACCTATAAAGTTTTTAAATATATATTCAAAACTATAATTATATCCTTCATTTATAATAGCCTGAGCAATGTGGGGTCTTGCAATAATTCCGTGGGCATTTTTTAATATATTTTCATAAGAAAGATTTATATTAAAAAATTTATGTAGATTATCAACTATTTTTTTTGCCCTTTCTACTCTATATGTGTTCATTTCTTTTAAGAATTTTTTAAATTCTGATGATATACAGGTGATATCCTTAAAGTAACCTAATATATGAACACTTTTATTTTGGTATAGAGTAGATAATTCCAATCCCGGGATAACTTTCAAATTTATCTTATCTCCTTCATATAAAGCGCTATCTATGCCAGATATAGTATCATGATCTGTTATAGCAACTATGTCTAAACCTAATCTTTTTGAACCATGTACTATTTCAGCAGGAGATAACATACCGTCAGAAGCAGTTGTGTGCAAATGAAAATCTCCTTTTTTATACAATAAAATCACCTACTTGTTAAAAATTAATATATGTAAATTATACTCTAAATAATAGTTATTTAACAGGGAACTATAGGAATTAATATATTTTATGCATAAAAAGATTCTATTTATGATAGAAATTAGCTTATTTTCATACAATTTTATAGTGTAATAATTTTTATATGGAGCAAACTTATAGTGTAATATAAAATAAAATAAAGCAAAGAATATAAAAGAAGAGGAGGAAATTAATCATGGCAAGTAATAGTTCAAATAGAGTTTTAGTTCCCCAGGCTAAAGAAGCTTTAAATAAATTTAAATTGGAGTCAGCTAGGGAAGTAGGAGTGAATTTAAAAGAAGGATATAATGGAGATCTTACTTCAAGGGAAGCGGGATCAGTAGGCGGAAATATGGTTAAAAAGATGGTTCAGGCCTATGAGCAGAATTTAAAGTAAAAAAATTAAAGTAGATATAAACAAAGTCAGATGAAATTCATTTCATCTGACTTTTTAACGTAATGAGGTGCAAATATCTAAATGAAAATGTATACAAGTAATGGTATAGATTATTTTATACCACTTATTTTACCTCTAAGTGCTTTTATTCGTCCATTTACATAGTTTAAAAGTTCAGTTTTATTGTCCTTTATATTCACTGGGGCGCTGGAAACTATGTTTATAACATTCAATCTAGTGGAATTTATTTCACTAGCAATTTCATGGGCCAAGTGCTTATCCTTAGTTCTCCAGTAAGCATTATTAAATTCATTTGCTTGCTTTTTATTATAATATCCCTTTTCAATGCCGAATTGAAATAAATCAGCCGCAGATTCCAGTTCATCCAAGTCTCTAGATTTTAAAGTTTCATCAATAAGAGTTTGAAATGTTTTCATTATTATACTCCTTTTCAATAAATTATTAGAACTAATATATCTATACTTTTAAACTTAAAATTTGTTCTATATAGACAATATTACTTATACCTTTTTTCTTTTATTTTGTCAATATTGATTTTTAATATACAGAATATGAGCTTTTTATTATTTAAAAAATTGAGGATTATATCTATTTTTGTCAACATATTAAATTTAAAATTGTTTAAAAAGTTCATTATTCTTAAATATTTTTTATGCTTTAGGTAAAAACTATGTTTATGTAAAATAAATATTTTATTGAAAAGGAGTGACTTCCATGGGTGATACAAATAAAGAATCAGGAAAGTCTTCTGTAGGAGGTTATATAGTAAGATTTATTTTAACAGTGATTGTACTGGGAATAACTTCATTTTTAACACCTGGTTTTAGAATAGTAGGACTGTGGTCGTATTTATTGGCGGCAGTTGTAATAAGCTTGATAGACTATTTTGTAGAAAGATTTATGGGTGTAGATGCATCTCCTTTTGGAAAAGGAGTAAAAGGTTTTATAATTGCAGCTATAATACTGTATTTAACTCAATTTTTAGTACCGCATATGAGTGTTTCTCTATTAGGGGCTGTTTTAGCAGCAGTGGTTATAGGTATATTAGATGCTGTAATTCCTGGAAGAGTTATGTAAAATGTTGTCTTTTTAAATCAAATTTTTAAAAGATAGTTTATTTTATAAGTTGTAATTTGAAAACTTAGTAGCTTTATTTAAAATATTTTTGCACATCAAAATTGATAAATTATTTCAATTTTGATGTGTTTTTTTGGATGAAAGTATGTTGTATAAAAAATTATAACTTTAAGTAGTTTATAATTTCAATTTTTGCTATAATCATAATATATATTGTCATAAAAAATATTAAAAAAATACGAGGAAGGTAATATAATGTTTAAGTGGAAAGATGATTATAAATGTGGAATTAAAAGGATAGACGAAGAACATAAAAGACTTTTTGAGATAGGAGAGTCTGTATATGAACTTATAATAAATGAAAATCATGTAGATTATTTTGGAGATGTTTTAAATTTAGTTGATGATCTTAAAGAATATGCCATATATCACTTTGAAGATGAAGAGAAAATAATGAAACTTTATGATTATCCCGCATATAATCAGCAAAAAAAAGCACATGATGCTTTTATAAATAAAATTGAAAATGTGGATATAGAAGAATTGGACGAGGATGTACAGAAGTCTATATTAAAGCTTTTAGATTTTGTGTATAATTGGATATCGGAACACATACTGGGGATGGATTTAAAAATGAAGGATTATTTTAATAGTTTAAAATTTAGGAATGTGAAGAAATGAGGAGCAAGTATATGAGGGTGCCAATATGACAAAATAATCATATATTGTATAGTTATATATTGTGATTTTTGTCATAAAGGGTAAATAAATGCAAGGAAAGTCTATTGACTAATTTTATATTATAGTACATAATGTATATGTACTATAAGTGAATAATTAAGATAGAGGTGCAAGATTTATAAGTAGAGTTTTGGAGACAAGCACTATGAAGAAACTTAAAAGGAAATTTTGCCGAAGTATTCAATAAATGCTTTAATGTTGGATTAACTGGTTTTGTATAAAATATATGCAAGACTGTCACAAATTTAATTTGTGAAGAGCTATCATTCATTGTGGAATTAATATATTTTTAACCTTGGGTGTACACTCTCAAGGCTATTTTTATGTGTATCTTATTTACTTCACTTATGGGAATTTTGAGACCGATAAGGGGGAGAAAAAAGTGGAAAGTTCAGTAGATCAAACAAATGAACAGAATAATGAACTAAAAAGAGGTCTTAAAACAAGACATTTAAGTATGATTGCTATAGGAGGAGCTATTGGAACAGGTATATTTCTGGCATTAGGTGCTACTATCAATCAGGCAGGCCCTGGAGGGGCACTGGTAGCTTACGGCTGCATAGGACTTATGGTTTATTTTTTAATGACAGGTTTAGGTGAAATGGCTACTTATATGCCGGTTTCAGGTTCTTTTGGTACCTATGCCACTAAATTTGTAGATCCAGCTTTAGGATTTGCATTGGGATGGAACTATTGGTACAATTGGGCCATAACTGTAGCTGCAGAAATGGTAGCAGGGGCTCTTATAATGAAATATTGGCTTCCAGGGGTACCTGCTATCATATGGAGTGTATGTTTTTTGGCTCTAATAGTTTTATTAAATCTGCTATCTGCAAGAGCTTATGGAGAATCAGAATTTTGGTTTGCAGGTATCAAGGTAGTGACTGTTATCGTATTCATATTAGTAGGAGTAGTCACTATTCTAGGAATATTTAATGGAAATCCTATAGGACTTAAAAATTTTACGGTAGGACAAGCACCTTTTGTAGGTGGTGCTAAATCTATATTTTTAGTATTTTTGATTGCAGGGTTCTCTTTTCAAGGTACTGAATTGGTAGGTATAGCAGCAGGGGAGAGCGAAAATCCAGAAAAAACTATACCAAAAGCTATTAATAGTATATTTTGGAGAATATTAATATTTTATATAGGTACAATATTTGTAGTAGGTGCTATAATTCCATACATGAATGCAGGAGTTGATACAAGTCCTTTTACCTTAGTATTTGAAAAGGCAGGTATAGCAGGAGCTGCTTCTCTTATGAATGCAGTTATATTAACTTCAGTATTATCTGCAGGAAACTCTGGAATGTACGCTTCTACCAGAATGTTGTATTCAATGGCCAAGGATAAGAAAGCACCTGCATGGCTGGGAAAGGTTAATTCAAGAGGAGTTCCTATAAATTCTTTGATACTTACAACTGTAGTAGCATCTGCATGCTTTTTAACAGGACTTTATGCTGAAAGTACAGTTTATGTTTGGCTGGTAGCGGCTTCAGGTCTTGCAGGGTTTGTAGCGTGGGTTGGAATAGCAATTTGTCATTACCGTTTTAGAAAAGCTTATGTTGCTCAAAATCGTGATTTTGATAGACTAAAATATAAAGCTAAATTATTTCCGCTAGGCCCAATAATAGCATTTTTACTTTGTATTGTAGTTATTTTAGGACAAGGTGTTAGTTATTTTGGAGCCAATAAGATAGATTGGAGTGGAGTAATTTCGTCTTATATAGGACTGCCATTATTTTTAGTACTGTGGGTATGGTATAAGAAAAAATATAGTACTAAAGTAGTAAAATTAGAAGAAGTAGATTTTGACAGTATTGAAAAAGAAGTGAAATAATTAATATACATAAATATTTAGTTACCAAGGGAGAAATCTATATCCTTTGGTAATTTTTTATTGTTTTTTAATTGTATATATTAAAAATAATTTATTTTATATAAAAGAACAGCGTATAATATAATATGGAGGTGGGAACACTGGACACTATTCTCAAATTAGTTAATTTAGTAAAAAATTTTCAGGATGAAGTAGTAATAAAAAATATCTCTATGAATATTAAGAGAGGTGAATTTTTAACTATTTTAGGGCCAAGCGGCTGTGGAAAGACTACTACCCTTAGAATGATTGCAGGTCTTGAAGAAGTTACCAGCGGCAGCATTCTACTAGAGGGAGAACATATAGAAGATAGAGAGCCCTATGAGTTGAACATTAATACTGTTTTTCAAAACTATGCTCTTTTTCCTCATATGAATGTATATGACAATATAGCCTATGGGTTAAAGGTAAAAAAAGTTAAAAAGTGGGAGATAAAAAAACGTGTTGATGAAATGTTAAATCTGGTACAACTTAATAACTATGAAAAAAGAATGCCTAGGCAATTAAGTGGAGGGCAAAAACAGAGGGTGGCAATCGCCAGAGCTCTTATTAATAATCCTAAAATATTGCTTTTGGACGAACCTTTGGGAGCACTGGATTTTAAACTTAGAAGAAAGATGCAGATCGAACTAAAATCCCTTCAGAAAAAGTTGGGTATAACTTTTATATATGTAACTCATGATCAGGAAGAAGCTCTTAATATATCCGATCGTATAGTTATAATGAACAGAGGAAGTATAGAGCAGATAGGTACTGCAAGAGAGATATATGAAAAGCCTAAAACCAAATTTGTAGCAAGTTTCATAGGGGAGTCCAATTTATTTGATTCAATTGTAGAAAATATTTTTGAAGATAAAGCTCTATTAAATACAGGGAATTTTAAAATAACTGTGAAAAACAAATCATTACATTCAGAGGATAAAGTCTGTATACTGGTTCGACCAGAAAATATTAGGTATTCTTTAAAGAATATAGAGGGGTTCAAGCTTAAAGCTGTAGTTAAAGAAAATGTATATCTGGGTTCTAATATAAAGACAACTTTTCTTTTAGAAAATGGTCAGGAGATAACTTCAGTTAATTATCGTAAAAATTCAGATGTACCAGAGATATATAAAACTGTTTTTCTATATTGGGATGTAGAAGATGCTATAATAATAAATTTTCAAGAAAAAGATGATGAGTCTAAAGGGGGAAAAGAGGTAATGGTAAGTTGAAAAATATCAGACCTTCTTTAGAATATAAAAATGTAGATAAAAAACACGCTTTTAGTGTAGAAAAGGCTTTTTTTATAGGGCCTATATCCATATGGATGATAATTTTTATGGCAGTACCAATTTTATATATTGTATTTATAAGTTTTCTTCAAAGGGGAGTAAATGGAGGGATTGATTTTACATTCTCTTTAGATAACTATAAAAGAATTGTCTCACCTTTATATTTTAAAATATTTTTTGACTCCCTATATATTGCATTTATAACTACTTTATGTGCTTTAATTTTAGGTTACCCTTTTGCATATTTTGTAGCTAAAATACCTAAAAGACTTCGTATATTTACTGTGATGCTTGTAATTATTCCTTTTTGGACTAACTCACTTATAAGAACTTATGCATGGATGGTACTTATGAGTACAGGAGGAATAATAAATAATTTATTTATCAAATTTGGTGTTATAAAGCAGCCGCTAAAAATGCTTTACACTTATGGAGCTGTACTTATAGGAATGATATATACACTTTTTCCATTTATGGTACTGCCTCTTTATACCTCCATAGAAAAGATTGAAGAAATCTATATAGATGCAGCAAAGGATTTGGGAGCAAGCTCACTTAAAGCGTTTTTAACTATAACTTTGCCCCTTAGCATGCCGGGGATTATATCAGGATGCATTTTAGTCTTTATGCCTTCTCTTGGATTATTTTATATATGTGATCTTATGGGGGGAAGTAAAGTGATGCTTATAGGAAATCTTATTAGAAATCAATTTTTATCTTCTCGAGACTGGCCTTTTGGAGCAGCCATATCTATATTTATGATAATTGCTACATTACTGATTGTGGTTGTAGGTGTAAAATTAGCGGGTAAGAAAATGGATCTGGAGGTTTTTTAATGAAGACTAAGCTTTTTAAATACAGTTCCATTATATATATTGTGCTTATATTTATATTTTTGTATTTACCTATATTTGTAGTTGTAAGTTATTCATTTAATATGACAAGAATAGGGGCAAAATGGACGGGATTTACTATAGATTGGTATAGGAAGCTATTTAATGATTTAAATGTTATAATTGCATTTAAAAATAGTTTTACTATAGCAATTATGAGTATGCTGGTGTCATCTGTAATAGGTACAATAGGAGCCGTTGGATTATATAAGTATAAGTTTAAAGGGAAGAGCATAGTAGAAGGAATTTTAAACATAACTATTGTAATACCTGAGATAATTATGGGTATTGCACTACTTATATATTTTTCACAAATGGGTTTTTCATTTGGTATAGGTACTCTGATTTTATCTCATGCTACCTTTAGTATACCCTTTGTGTTTATTATAGTAAGGTCAAGGCTGTCTGGATTTGACTCTTCTATTGAAGAGGCAGCTATGGATTTGGGAGCTAATAGAGTTCAAGTTTTTATAAGTATTGTACTTCCAATAATATTACCGGGGGTATTTTCTGGAGCAATGATTGCCTTTATACTGTCTTTTGATGATGTAATTATAAGCTTTTTTCTATCAGGACCGGAGAGTACAACTTTGCCCATAAAAATATTTTCTATGCTTAAATTTGGATTGTCTCCAGAGATCAATTCTATTTGTACTCTAATGCTTTTGATTACATTTATAATTTTAGCTGGGGCACAGGTTATTAAAATAATAGGGGCGAAACAAGCCTCAAGTGTAAAATAATTTAAATTAGGGGGATATTTAATGAAAAATAAATTATTAAAAATGCTAAGTATATATGTTATGACTATGTGCCTAGCATTTGCTTTATCAGCATGTACAAATCAAAGGCAAGCTTCTAATGACAATGAGAAAGTACTAAATTTATTTACATGGGCCAATTATGTACCTGATTCTGTAGTTAATGAATTTGAAAAACAAACTGGCATAAGGGTAAATTACAGTAATTTTTCTACTAATGAAGAAATGCTGGCAAAGCTTCAGGCAAATAAGGGTTCACAATATGATGTTATAATTTGTAGTGACTATATCATTGAAGTTATGGGAAAGCAAAAGAATATTTTAATGTGGCCTATAGATAAATCAAAGATACCTAATTATAAAAATGTAGATCCTCAATTTTTAGCACAGAACTACGATAAAGAAAATAAATATTCCATTCCATATACACTGGGAAGTCAGATGATTGTCTATAATCCAGATAAAGTGAATTTCCAGATAAAAGGGTATAAAGATCTTTGGAATCCTTCGCTTAAAGACTCCATTGTACTTGTGGATGACCCAAGGATAGTCATAGGAATGACACTGAAAGAATTAGGGTATTCTATGAATGAAACAGATGCTAAAAAATTGGAACAGGCCAGAGAAGAATTAAAGAAGCTAAAGCCAAATGTAAAAGTGTTTGATGCAGATACGCCTCATACAAGTCTTATAAATGGAGATGTAAGTGTAGGATATATGTATGGCTCCCAGGCATCAGCAGCAGTAAAGGCAAATCCAAAATTCAAGATAGTATATCCCAAGGAGGGTATGAATGCAGAAGAAGATAACTTCATCATACCTGTAAAAGCACCTCATAAGGAAAATGCAGAAAAATTTATAAATTTTATGTTGGATGGCAAAATAAGCAATGAAGCCACTACTGCTAACGAGTATGTAAATACCAATACTGCAGCCAAAAAGTATATGTCCAAGGAGTACTTAAACAATAAAGCAGTTTTTATTCCAGATTCAGAATTAAAAAGAGCTGAGAGATTTAGAGATGTAGGAAGTGCCACTAAGACCTATGATTTAATATGGTCTGAATTTAAACAACAGTAAATTAAAAACCAAAGTAAATTTTTAATAATAAAATAAACTAGGCAGCAAGTTTTAAGGGGGTTAACCATGGATATCTATGATATAGTGATAAAAAATGCTCAAATTGCAGATACGGAAAATGAAAATATATTTAAAGGTAATATAGCATTGTCAGATGGAAAAATATCTGAAATTACCAGTGAAGATATAAAGGGGAATAAGGAAATAGATGCCAAAGGATGTGTAGTAAGTCCTGGATTTATAGATATTCATGCCCATATTGATGGAAATATGGACTGTGGGGAATTATCTTTAGTTCAAGGAATTACTACCACAGTAGGAGGAAATTGTGGAGGAGGACCTATAGATTTAGATGAATTTTTTGATAATCAGAATAAAAATGGATTTTTACTAAATCAGCTTCAATTTATAGGTCACTCCTTTACTTTAAGAAACGAAGTTGGTATAACTAGTCCTTATATTCAGGCAACAACAAATGAGATAAAAGAAATGGAGAAACTTCTTGAAAAGGCGTTTTATGAAGGTGCAGTAGGATTATCTTTTGGACTAGAATATGCTCCAGGATCTTCTTTTGAAGAAGTTATAGCCTTGGGCAAACTAGCTTCAAAGTACAACAAACTAATTTCTATCCATACCAGACTTAAAGCTCCTGATGACTTAGAGTCGCTTGAAGAAGCTGTTAAAATTGCAGAGGTTACAGGGGCTTTAGTACAGGTATCCCATTTGGTGTATCAATATGGGGAAGGGGTAATGACTGAGGCACTAAATATTATAGATAAGGCTAGAAGAAGGGGACTTAACCTATGGGCGGACAGCGGTATGTATACTTCCTTTGCCACTGGCATAAATACCAGCGTTTTTGATAAGGAGCATATTAAAAAGTTTGGATGGAAGTTCAGTAATTTATGTGTTGCTTCGGGCAATCTTAAAGGTAAGTGCCTTACAGAGAACTTATATGATGATATGAGAAAAAAAGATGAAAATCCAATGATAATTTGTTATACAGGATTAGAAGAGGAGATTTATGAGGCACTTTTAAGAGATTATGTAGTTTTATCTTCGGATTCAGGTCTCAATCCAATGGCAGATATAGGTGAAGGCCATCCTCAAAATGCTGGTTCCTTCCCCCGTTTTTTTAGAAAAATGGTAAGGGAGAAAAATTATCTTTCTCCTATCAAAGCTATTAAAAAATGTACATTAATACCAGCTAATATACTTGGTCTTAAAAATAAAGGAAAATTAGCAGTAGGATGTGATGCAGATATAGTAATATTTGATTTAAATACTATTTGCGATAAGTCTGATTTTTTAGGAAAAGGTAAACCAAATGCTTATCCCCAGGGAATTTATTACGTAATTGTAAACGGACAGATAGTGGTTGAAAAGGGTAAAATTAACAAAGATGTGCTGCCAGGCAAAGCAATTAGAATGAATTAACTGGCTATAAATATTAAAATATAATCTGTTCTATCATATGATAGAACAGATTATATTTTAATCCTTTATTAACACAAATTGAGATTCAACTGTAGTAAAATAGATATCAAGATTGGAGGTTTTAAAATGTCAATTCTAATTTGTGGTGGAGCGGGATACATAGGAAGTCATATGGTGGCAGAATTATTGGAAAGAGGAAAACAAATTGTTATATTGGATAATTTTGAAAAAGGACATAGAGCTTCTGTTTTAGGAGGGAAAATTTATCATGGAGACTTGAGAGATGAAATTATAGTGGATAAAGTCTTTAGAGAAAATGAAATTGAAGCAGTAATAGATTTTGCAGCTTATTCTCTGGTAGGAGAAAGTGTATCTGAGCCTCTTAAATATTTTGAAAATAATGTAGTAGGTACTTTAAATTTATTAAAAGCTATGAAAAAATATAAAGTGAACTATATTGTGTTTTCTTCAACTGCTGCTACTTATGGAGAGCCAAAAAGTATACCTATTTTTGAAGATGACTTAACATATCCCACTAATCCCTATGGAGAATCAAAGCTTACAGTGGAGAAAATGTTAAAATGGAGTGATAAGGCCTATGGCATAAAATATGCTGCACTAAGATATTTTAACGCTGCAGGAGCACATATAAGTGGATCAATAGGAGAAGACCATAATCCAGAAACCCATCTGATTCCTATAATACTTCAAGTAGCTTTAAAAAAGAGAGATAAAATATTGATATTTGGGAATGATTACAACACAGAAGATGGAACTTGTGTAAGAGATTATATTCATGTTATGGATTTGGCTAATGCTCACCTTTTAGCATTGGATAAGATCATAAAAGGCGGGGAAAGTAAAATTTATAATTTAGGTAATGGTAAAGGCTTCTCTGTAAAAGAGGTAATTGAAGTTTCAAGGGAAGTAACAGGACATAACATAAAGGCTGAAATTGCACCAAGAAGAGAAGGTGATCCAGCGGTGCTTATAGCTTCTTCTAAAAAAGCTGAAGAAGAACTTTGCTGGAAACCAAAGTATAACTCACTTGAAACAATTATTGAAACTGCCTGGAAATGGCATAAAACTCACCTGCATGGATATGGAGAATAAAGTTATTGGTTAAAATATGGAAAGTATTAAAATTTATATGTTGACAAAAAAATATTAGTAGTAATATAATAAAGTGTAGGTTATATGTGGGTTTATTGAAGAATACTTGTATAAGCCATCAAAGGTTAAGTTTGTTAGCATTTAGAAATACAATAGATAGGCTGTATACCTATTATTTAAATGTTGTGATAGGAGGAGGCCGTCTCTTAAAATAAAAGAGGCGGTTTTTTATATTATATAGTTAACTTAGGGTTTTTAATTTTTATTTAAAGTAATAAAATAGAAGTAGGAGAGGAGATGAAATGTGTTAAATAAAGGTATATTTATTTAACTGTTAGTATGGATTTTAAAAAGTTAGCAGCAGAAGCAATTAGGGAAAACATAGATTTAGAATTAGATTTTATAGAAAATTTAATAGAAATACCGCCAAGACCTGAAATGGGGGATTATGCATTTCCATGTTTTCAATTGGCAAAAGTACTTAAAAAAGCACCAAATATAATTTCTGAAGAACTAAAGAATAAACTGGAAAGTGAATACTTTGAGAAGATTGAAAACTTAGGACCTTATATAAATTTTTTTGTAGATAAAAAAATATTCACCAAAGATACTTTAGAAAAAATATTATCAGAAGGAGATAGCTACGGAAGTTCAAATATTGGGGAAGGGAAAAACATAGTTATAGAATATTCATCCCCTAATATTGCTAAGCCTTTTCATGTGGGTCATCTTTTTAGTACATCTATTGGAAATGCGCTGTATAATATGATAAGTTTTCAAGGATATAATTGCACCAGAATAAATCATCTGGGAGATTGGGGAACTCAATTTGGAAAGCTTATATCTGCTTATAATAGATGGTGTAATGAAGAAGAACTTCATAAAAACCCTATAAAAGAACTTTTAAGAATATATGTTAAATTCCATGAAGAAGCTGAAAAAGAACCTTCTCTTAATGAGGAAGGCAGAATGTATTTTAAAAAGTTAGAAGATGGATGTGAAGAAGAGATTAAACTTTGGAAAAGGTTCAAAGATTTAAGCCTTGGAGAGTTTAAAAAAGTATATAATTTACTAAAGGTAGATTTTGATTCCTATGCAGGAGAAAGTTTTTATACAGATAAAATGGATGCAGTCACAGAAGAAATAGATAAAAAGGGACTTCTTGTGGAGAGTAATGGTGCAAAGGTTGTAATGCTGGACGAATACAATATACCTCCATGTATTGTAAAAAAATCAGATGGAACAACTATATATGCTACCCGTGATTTAGCGGCAGCTATATATAGAAAAAAAACCTATGATTTTTATAAAAGTATATATGTAGTGGGTCTTGACCAATCTCTTCATTTTAAACAGGTATTTACTACTCTTAAATTAATGGGAAAAGATTGGGCAGATTCCTGTAAACATGTGGGATTTGGACTTGTTAGATTTGCAAATAAAAAGCTTTCTACAAGAAAAGGAGATGTAATATTCTTAGAAGATCTGCTAAACAAATCTATAGAGAGAACCCTTGAAATAATAAATGAAAAGAATTCGGAACTGGGAGATAAAGAAGATGTGGCTAAGAAAATTGGCATAGGAGCTGTAATATTTACTTATTTAAAAAATAATAGAGAAAGAGATATAGTATTTGACTGGAATGAAATGTTAAGTTTTGAAGGTGAAACTGGGCCTTATGTTCAATATAGCTATGCTAGAGGAAAAAGCATACTCAGAAAAGCTGGGGATATAGGTAAGGAAGATATAGATTATAGTAAATTAAGCAGTAAAGAAGAATTTGAACTTGTAAAGACGCTTCAAAATTTTAATAACGCCATTTTAAATTCTATAAATAAACTAGAACCATTTATGGTAACCAGATATGTAATAGATGTAGCTAAGGACTTTAATAAGTTTTATAATGTCCATAGTATTATAAATGCAGCAGATGAGGATACCAAAAGAGCTAGATTACAGATGGTAAAATGCACATGTCAGGTACTGAAAAATGGATTGAATTTGCTAGGTATAGATGTAGTGGAAAAGATGTAGATAAAAAATTTTTTCATCCTCTTTGAAATTTCAAATATCTTATAAAGAGTTGTATTAATTTTTAGGATATATCTTTAGATTATATAATATAGAGAGGAGAAGTTACGGTAAAGTAACATGTATTATGGAAATTAAAGAATATGATCATCTTATAAATGTAAAAAGTAATGTATTTTTAAGCTGTGACATGGAAAATATAGCTTATTTTGATATAGAGACAACTGGTTTTGACAGAGAATGTGATAATATAGTACTCATATCTTTTGGAAGATTTCTAAGTAAAAATAAATTAATAATAAAACAATATTTTGCAGATACTTTAGAGGATGAAAGTGAGATATTATATAATTTTGGTATGGATATATTAAAATATGATAAATGGTGTTCTTATAATGGAATAGCTTTTGACGAACCTTTTATAAAAGAGAGAATGCGCAGGAATAATATATGTTTTGAGTTTCCTCCATATCATATAGATTTATACAGGCTTATAAGACCGTACTACAAGCAGCTGGGAATGGAAAGATGCAATTTAAAAACTGTGGAAAAATACTTAGGTATAAATAGGGAAGATAAGATAGATGGAGGAATTAGTGTAGATTTATATAAGGAATTTTTAAAGTCTAAAACTAACAGCATAAAATATACTATAATGCTTCATAATTATGAGGATGTTTTAAATTTACCTAAAATACATGAGTTTACTTTTAAAATAAGGAATAATAATTTACTTGTAAGGGAAAATTGCATTACAGAAAAGCAGAAAAGATATTTGAAAATTCTTTTGAAGAAAAATAATGTAAATTTGAATATACAATTAGAGAAAATATCAAAAAAAGTTGCATCACAAATTATAGATTATTTGTTAAAGGGTGAAAAAGATACGGAGAAATTTGCCAATATAATAGATAATAGTTATTAATAAATTTTCAATATAAATTACTATTGTGCTTGGTTTTTTTGAGAATTTTTAGACTTTTTAGAAAAAGTACTGTATAATGAAAGAAGGAGGGGTGTTGTGTGATTAAAGAAATAATGAGATCGGATATTGTAAAACTAAAGAAGGAAGATAGCTTGTGTAAAGCTTTAGATATAATGGATGCTCATAATGTAAATGGAGCACCAGTAGTTGATGAAAATGGACAACTGATTGGTATGATAGTAAAAGCAGATATATATAGATTTTTAATGGAAGAAGGTCACTATGATACTTGTCCTGTAGATTGGGCCATGACAAAAGATGTAGTTATTGCCCGTAGTGAAGAGGACATTATGATTGTGGCAAAAAGATTGAGAAAAAACAATATAGTAGCCATTCCTATAATAGATGATAAAAGTGTAGTAAAGGGCATTGTTTCTATTGAAGATGTAATGGATTATATGATAAAAAAGTCCTGATATAACAATCAGGACTTTTTTATCACTTTTTCTTTTTTATCACGATGAGAACAGTTAGAAACGGAACAACAACCACAATCACATTTTCCCTTAAATTTATTTTTTAAGCTTTTATATAATATATAAGCGGATGCCACAACTATAGCAGTTCCTAATATGATTTCCAACATATAAAATCCCCCCATTACCCAAAGGGTAGCTAATTTAAATACTACAAAAGAACCTAACCATGCAAGTATTAGTTGATATGTTACAGAAAATACAGCCATTCTGCTTCCATACTCCTTTTTTATAGTAGCTAATGCAGATATACATGGAGTGTAAAGCAGTACAAAAACTAAAAAGGCATAGGCTGAAACAGGTGTAAAAAAACTTGGTAATAAAGAAGATAAATTTCCTCCATATACGATGCTCATAGTACTAAGTACAATTTCTTTTGCTGTGATACCAGTAATGAGTGCTACAGAACTTTGCCATTGATCAAAGCCCATAGGGGAAAATATAGGACTTATAAATTTTCCTACAGATGATAAAATACTTTTGTCCATGCTTACCATACCAGATAAATTAAAATTGGATAAAAACCAAATTAAAACCGACATAGAAAGTATAATTGTACCAGCTTTCCTTAAAAAACCTTTAGCCTTTTCCCAAGTATGAAGTAATAGATTTTTTAATTTTGGAATATTATATTCGGGAAGTTCTATTATAAAAGGTTCTTCATCCTTCTTAAATATGGTATTTTTAAAAAGGATCCCGATTAAAAAGGCTATTGCTATTCCAAGAATATATAGTGAAAATACCACTTCCGTCTGGCTGTGGGAGAAAAAAGCAGATGCAAATAGAGCATATATGGGAAGTCTAGCATTACATGACATTAAAGGTACCAGTAAAGCCGTTAATTTCCTATCTTTTTCACTTTCCAGAGTTTTAGAAGACATAACTGCCGGTACCGAACACCCAAAACCAACTATGAGGGGTATAAAAGCCTTGCCGGATAACCCCATTTTTCTCATAAGTTTGTCCATTATAAAAGCTCCTCTTGCCATGTATCCGCTGTCTTCTAAAAAGGATACACCGAGGAACAAACAAAATATAACGGGAAAGAATACTACAACAGAACCTACACCTGCTAAAATCCCATCGATTAAAAGAGAGCTAAACCAGTGAGAAGTTCCTGAGAGTAATACTTTTAAGTAAGGAGTCAAAGAACCATCTAAAAAATTACTAAAAGCATCTGCTATGGGTTGACCCACCCAACTGAAAGTAAATTTAAAAATTAATATAAGTGCTATTAGAAATATAGGATAGGCCAAAAACCTATTTAAAATTATATTATCTATTTTTTCAGTGGGTGTGGTAATATCTTTTTTTGTCTCTAATAAACATTTATTCAAAATATCATTTATATAAGAATAAGCTTCTTTTTCGCTTTCAAATTCAAATTTTGTTTTGTCTTCGGGAGTTTTGAAGTTGCCATTTTTTAGAATTTCTATAAGTTTATCTATACCAATACCTTTAGTTGCTATGATAGGTAATACCATAACCCCTAATTCTTTAGAAAGTATAGGAATGTCTATTTTCATTCCCTTAGACTCTGCTACATCTATCATATTTAAAACTAATATTATAGGTTTATTAAATTGTTTTAATTGAGTGGTAAGGTATAAATTTCTATTCAAATTAGATGAATCTACAATATTTATTATAATATCTGGATTATCTTTTAATAAGAATTCTTTTGATACTTTTTCCTCATTGGAGTAAGTGTCCATAGCATATATACCAGGTAAGTCTACAATTTTTATAGAGTTATTTACATAACCTTCTTTTTTTTCTACAGTTACCCCAGGCCAGTTACCTACATATTGGTTTGAACCAGTTAAATAATTAAATAAAGAAGTCTTACCTACATTAGGATTGCCAAGCAAAGCTGCTACAACCATATTATTCCTCCTGTCTATAACATAACGGGTAATACTAATATTTATGATTAATGAAATTACTTACTTAACATATTTTATCATATGTCCTGTTTACATTATTTACTGCATTTACTGATATATTTTTTGCATCCTTTTTACGTATAGCCAGATTAAAGCCTCTTAAATGTATAACTATTGGATCTCCAAGAGGTGCAGAATTTTTTACTAGTACTTCAGTGCCCTCAATACAGCCAAGGGCTAAAAGTCTTTTAACTAATTTTTCATCTCCACTTAGTCTTTCTACTAGACCTTTTTCACCAGGTTTTAGATCGCAAATACTCATACTGAATCACCTCACTAAAATTGATTTACATATAATGAAAATCATTATCATCGTTTATTTCTATCGTACCATATTTGATATTCACTGTCAATAATTAAACCATTAAATGCTATTGCAAAATTGAACTTTTTATATTTATCAATATTTGATATAATGAGATTTATAAAATATTCCTTACTATACTATAATATTTTCTATAGAAAGTCACAAAAACTAATATACATATATATGTTAAAATAGTACTATATTGTATATCTAAATTTTAAAATAAGTTATAAGGAGAAAATGTGAGTATGAATATTGCAGCTTTTTTTGATATTGATGGTACTTTATATAGAGAAGGTCTTATAACGGAGGTTTTTAAGAAATTAGTAAAGTATGAGATAATACCTGGAGAAAGATGGTATAAAGAAGTGAAACCTGAGTATGAAAGATGGGATAAGAGAAAAGGAAATTATGATAACTATCTTTTAAAAATGGCAAATATATATATAGAAGCTATAAAAGGGCTTCATAAATCTCAAATTGAATTTATAGCTAAAAATGTAGTATCACAAAAGGGTGATAGAGTATATTCTTATACTAGAGATATGCTAAAGTGGCATAAGGAAAACAAACATATAGTAGTGACTGTATCTGGAAGTCCAGTGGAACTAGTTAGAGAAATGGCTATCAAGTATGGATTTGATGACTATGTAGGAGCTGTATATATGAGAGATGAGAATAATGTATATACAGGAGAGGTAGTTCCCATGTGGGATAGCAGCAGCAAGGAAAAAGCCATAAAAATGTTAACTGAAAAATATAATATAGATTTAGAAAAAAGTTACGCTTATGGAGATACTTTGGGGGATTTTTCTATGATGCAGATTGTTAGAAATCCTGTTTGTGTAAATCCCACTAGAGAATTGTTGAAAAAAGTGTTGGAAGATGAACAAGTAAGCAAAAGGATAAAAATAGTAGTTGAAAGAAAGGATATGATATATAAGTTTGGAGCTGGATGTATAAAAGAAATTTAAATGTTTTTAATTTTATTACATGTATTTATAATTATATTGAATTGGAAAGTACCTTATCCGTATAAAGGAAAGTAGAAAAGAGTGGTATAGTGATAGAAAGACTTAATGATGTTGAGGTTGAAAAACCAGTAATAGAAAATTCATTGAAAGTAGAGGATAGTAGATGTATTTTTAGAGATGCTATATTTTTTGATTTAGAGCACTATATATATAAAAAACCTATATGTGTAGGCGTATTTGGCTGCTGCTTTTATGATTATAAAAATGAAGTGCTAAAGGTAACGCAGTATATGATAGAAAATAAAAAAGATATAAAAATAATACTAAAATTGGCAAAAGAATATTTTGAGAATATGGTCCAAAAAAATAAAAAATATATAGTTACCTTTTCGGGAAACAATGATTTTACAGTGATAAATTATTTATTTGAAAAGTACAATATGGAGTTTAGTATAAGTGATCACTTTATAGATATAGATCTGCAAAAAGAATATGAAAGGAAGATTCATAAGTCTATAGGATTAAAGTCATTAGAAAAAGAATTCGGAATTACAAGGGAAAACACAATTATAAGCGGTTCTAATTTAGCTAAAACTTTTAGTAAGATAATTAAAGATAATGAATATATAAATAGAATGCCTCAGATAAAAAAACAAAAAATATTGCTGTATAACGAACAAGATGTAGTGAGTCTGTTCAACATATATACAAAATGGAATAATGTGGTTATAGAGAACCCGTCAAGTGAATCTTAGAAGAACTTATCTGGGGATAGCGTATTTTAATAATTGTATAAAAACCATAAAAGTTTATATAAACTTTTATGGTTTTTATTTTAAATTATTGTATATTTATAATAAATATATACATATAATATCTCTTGCTTTAAGGTGCCAATAATATAAAAATATTATAGTATGTTTAATAAATGAAAAATATTAAATTAATTTTTATAAAAAAATATTGCATATTTATTTATAAAGTCATATAATAACTACATATTTAAAAAATATGTAAAAAGCTATTATTTATATTTTTATAGGTAATTATGATCTAAAAGGAGGCAAATTAATTTGATACAGGTAGGAGTTGTTGGTGGAACAGGTTATGTAGGGGCAGAATTAATAAGGCTTTTATCAAATCATAATAAAATTGAAATATCAGGTATATCATCTACAAGTTATAAAGGAGAATCTATTAGCAGTATATATCCGGGTTTTTATGCTTTGAAAGAGATGATATGTGAAAGTGATGATGAGGTCATAGAAAAAAGCGATTTGATTTTTTTAGCATTGCCTAGTGGAGTAAGTGAATCTATTGCAGAAAAGGCAATTAGTAAGAATACAATATGTATAGATATGGGTGCAGATTTTAGATTCAAGAATGAATCTTTATATAAAAAGTGGTATGGTAAGGATTTTGTTGTACCAAGTTTACACGAAAGATCTGTGTATGGTCTTCCAGAGTTGAATAGAAAGGATATAAGAAAATCACAGATTATAGGAAATCCAGGTTGTTATGCTACCTCTGTTGAAATTGGTATTTTGCCACTTATCTCTAAAGGATTGATAGAAGAAAAAGGTATAATTGCAGACTGCAAGTCAGGGGTAACTGGTGCTGGTAAAAATCTTACAGAAGGTGCTCATTTTGTTAATTGCAATGAAAGTTTTAGTGCATATAAAGTGGCAAATCATAGGCATACTCCGGAAATAGAGGAAAATTTAAACAATATATCAAAAGAAAATATAAAGCTTACATTTATTCCTCATTTAATTCCAATAAATAGGGGAATTTTATCTACAGTATATACAACTCCTAAAAATCCAGTAAATATTGAAAAAATATACCAGGAGTATTGTGAATTCTATAAAGAGGAGCCTTTTGTAAAAATTCTTCCTTTAGGGGAAGTGGCAAAGATAAACAATGTAAGACTCTCTAATTACTGCCATATATCTATACATTTTGATGAGGAGAATAATAAGCTTATAATTATATCTTGTTTAGATAATATGATAAAAGGTGCAGCAGGACAGGCAATTCAAAATATGAATATTGTTTTAGGCTTTAATGAAAAAGAAGGACTTACTGCTGTGCCAGCTGTTTTTTAATTAAATTTTAAGGAGGCCATTTAGAATGAATTTAGAAGTTATAGAAGGAGGAATTACTTCTCCTAAAGGTTTTATATCTTCAGGAATAAGTTGTGGTATTAAAAAAAATAATTTACAAGATCTAGCCCTTATAATGTCTACTAAGTTTTGTAATTGTGCAGGCGTATATACAAAAAATATAGTTAAAGGGGCACCTCTTTTAGTTACTAAAAGTCATTTGGAAAATAAAACTGCTCAAGCTATAATTATAAATAGTGGAAATGCTAATACCTGTACAGGGGAAGCTGGAATAGAGGATGCCAAAGAAATGTGCAGATGCACAGGAGAAGCATTACAAATTGAAGAAAATAATGTGCTTGTAGCATCTACAGGTATTATAGGTGTAAAGTTAAATATTGATGCTATAAAAAAATCTGTTCCATCATTAGTTAAAAAACTAAATAAAAATGGCTGCAAAGATGCAGCAAGGGCTATAATTACTACAGATACTTTTACAAAAACTTTAGCTGTAGAATTAGAAGTAGGAGGAAAATCAGTAGTAATTGGAGCAATGGCTAAAGGTTCGGGAATGATACATCCTAATATGGCAACTATGCTTTCTTTTATTACTACAGATGTAAATATAGATGCAGATCTTTTAGATAAGGCGTTAAAGGAAAGTGTAAGGGTAAGTTATAATAGAATTTCCGTAGATGGAGATACATCTACAAATGATATGGTACTTATTATGGCAAATGGATTAGCTGAAAATCCAATTATAGATGAAGAAAATGAAGATTATAAGATATTTTTAGAAGCATTAAAAATATTAAGTATAGAATTAGCCAAGATGATTGCAAAGGATGGAGAAGGCGCTACTAAGCTAATAGAGTGTAAAGTCATAAATGTACCTGGGGAGAAAGAAGGAGAAATTTTAGGTAAATCTGTAATATGTTCAAGCCTTGTGAAAACTGCGTTATTTGGATGCAGTGCAAATTGGGGGAGAATATTAGATGCTATTGGATATTCAGGAGTAGACTTTGATATAAATAAACTTGAGGTTTTAATGGAAAGCTCAAAAGGAAGTATATTGGTATTTAAAAATGGGAATCCTGTAGATTTTTCATCTGAAAAGTCTGTAGACATACTTTCAGAAAATACGGTAGGTATAGTTTTGAATTTTAATTCAGGAAATTCCAGTGTATGCTGCTGGGGATGTGATTTGACCTATGATTATGTAAAAATTAATGGAAGCTATATGTCTTAAGGGAGGTACGGGAGGAATTGAATTATAATGAGGTGGCAAAAATTTTAGCGGAATCACTGCCATATATTCAAAAATATAGAGGTAAAACAATAGTTGTTAAGTATGGTGGCAGTGCTATGATAGACGAACAGCTTAAAAAATATGTTATAAATGATTTAGTACTTATGAAATGTGTGGGAATAAATTTAGTAGTTGTTCATGGAGGAGGTCCTTTCATATCTTCTTATCTAAAAAAATTAAACAAGGAAAGTATTTTTATAGATGGGTTAAGATATACAGATGAAGAAACCATGGATGTGGTTCAAATGGTACTTAGCGGAAAAGTAAATAAAGATTTGGTTAAGTTAATTCAAAATTATGGTGGAAAAGCTCTGGGACTATGTGGAATAGACGGAGCCATGATTAAAGCTGAAAAAATTTCCACAAAGGTGGATTTAGGAAAAGTGGGAGAAATCACAGAGATAAATACTGAAATTATCATGAGTTCAATAGATAATGGATATATTCCTGTAATAAGCAGTGTAGCATTAGGAAATGATAATGAAGTATACAATATAAATGCAGATACCTGTACTTTTAAAATTGCAGCAGCTTTAAAAGCACAGAATTTAATACTTCTTACAGATGTACCTGGAGTTATGACAGATGTGAAGGATTCATCCACTTTAATTTCAGAGTTAACATTGAAAGATATTCCAAAGTTATATGAAGATAATATTATAAAAGGCGGAATGATGCCTAAAGTAAATTGCTGTGTTGAAGCCATTAAATCGGGAGTTAAAAGTGCACACATTATTGATGGCAGAGTGCCTCATTGTCTTCTTGTAGAATTGTTTTCAAAAGAAGGCATAGGAACTATGATTTATTAGGAGGGGATTGATTTGGATTATTTAAATTATGCAAAAGAATATCTTATGAATACTTATAACCATCTTCCAGTAGTATTTACACACGGCAAAGGGTGTAAATTATATGATACTTACAATAAAGAATATTTGGATTTTACTTCTGGTATTGGTGTAATGTCTCTAGGCTATGGCAATGAAGGTTGGATTAAATCTGTAGAAGCTCAACTAGAAAAAGTAGCTCATACTTCTAATATATTTTTAAATATTCCAGTACTAGAATTAGCTAAAAAATTTACACAATTATCTAAAATGGATAAAGTATTTTTCTGTAATTCAGGAGCAGAAGCTAATGAAGGGGCTATAAAATTAGCTAGAAAATATAGTTTTGATAAACATGGAAAAGCCAGAAATACTATACTTACATTAAAAAAGAGCTTTCATGGAAGAACTATAACTACATTAAAAGCTACAGGACAGGAAAAGCTTCATAAATATTTTTATCCTTTTACTGAGGGATTTAAATATGCAGAAGCTAATGTGGAAGAATTGGAAAAATCCATAGATTCATCAATTTGTGCTATTATGATAGAGCCTATTCAGGGAGAAGGAGGGGTAAATCCTTTAAGTGAAGAATTTATTCATAGAGTTTTTGAAATAGGTGAAAAAGAGGATATTTTAGTTATATGTGATGAAATCCAATGTGGTATAGGTAGAACAGGAAAGCTCTATGGCTTTAACAATTATGATGTTCAACCAGATATTATATCTACAGCAAAAGGCCTTGGTGGAGGATTGCCTATAGGTGCTGTGCTTTGTAATGAAAAGTTAAGAAATACTTTTAAATATGGGGATCATGGCTCTACGTTTGGAGGTAATCCAGTCTGTGCATCAGGAGCTTTAGCAGTATTAAATGTAATTAGTCAGGAATCTTTTTTGCAAGAAGTAAGTGAAAAAGGTGAGTTCATTAAGGAATACTTTAAAGGTAAGAGTAAAAAAAATATATTAGAGGTTCGTGGAATGGGGCTTATGGTAGGTGTAGAAATTAAAGAAGAGACCTCTAAGGTACAGAAAAAAGCTCTGGAAAAGGGATTACTTGTATTAACTGCAGGTCCAAATGTAGTTAGACTACTTCCTCCTCTTACAATTTCAAAAGAAGAATTAGAAGTTGGGTTAAACATATTATATGAAATTATAGAGGATATTTAATTAATAGTACTGTGTGGATAAACTGTGGTTAAAAATATACTGATGTAATGTATGTTACATCAGTATATTTTTTATTATGTGTAATAATTCTTTTGAATATGGTAAAACTATTTTTGAAAAGTTAATTATTAATTATATTATAAAAAATTAGCGGGTGGAAAACATAAATATAAGATATAAGGAGGTATGGTATATTGACTGTTGGATCAAAAGTAAAAAGCACATTGGTTACCCTTAAAAGTGTTGAAAGTACTTTGAGAATATATTCTCTTCAAGAACAGAATAAAAAAGCAAAAGCTGTTTATAAAAAAGCTTTAGAAGATGTAGGTGGTGTAACACAGAATTTAAATAAAAGATTAAAGTGTTTAGAATATGAGGAGCCTCAATATAAAAGTAATTGATTTGGAGGAATAATATATGAAACCATGGATTATAGTTCTATTGAAATCCTCTGCATTATTTTTCATATCCTTATTTTTTATAAGAATATTGGGGCAAAAACATTCCACTAGAATGAATGCCTTTAATTTTATAAATTATAGTGTAATAGCTATTTTAGTTGCACTGATTTCTGTAAATATTATAGGAAACTGGGGATTTGGTGCACTAGCTTTAGGTGTGTGGTTCTTATTACCAATAGCTTTGGATTATATATGTATGAAAAGTAAACTCATATATAATTTGATAAATGGTAAAGAAGTTGTAGTCGTAAAAGAAGGAAAAGTTATGGAGGAAAATTTAGGTAAAGTAAGGTGTAGTGGCGAGGATTTATTAAGAGAACTTCGTTCGAAAAATATATTTAATTTAGCAGATGTGGAATTTGCGGTAATGGAATCTACAGGAGATATAAATGTAATATTAAAATCAGATAAAAAACCGGTTACTGCAAGAGACTTGGGAATACAGGTATCACCTGAAGGTGCACCTCAAACTGTAATTTTAGATGGAAATATAATAAATGAGTCCTTGAGCAATCTAGGATTGAATCAAGGATGGCTAAATACCCAATTAGAATTATTAGGAATATGTTTAGATAATGTATTTATAGGACAGGTAAATTCAAAGGGTGAGCTTTATGTGGATCTGTTTGACGATATCATTAAAGTTCCAAAATCTAATGTAAGAGAAATGATATATGCCAATTTGGAAAAAGCTCAATCCGACTTAATGTCTTTTGAACTTGAGACTCAGGATGAAAAGTCAAAAGATATGTATAAGAAAGATTCTGTTATATTAAAAAATACATTGGAAAAATTAAGACCTTATTTATTGGGATAGAAGGTGATAAAGTGTCTAATAAAAAGAACAAAAAACTAACTCCGCTGCAAAGGCAATATCAGAATCTTGCAAAAGAAAAAGAACCTAAAAGAAAAGTTTTAAAAAATTGTCTTAAAGCATTTCTAGTTGGCGGAATTATATGTACGATAGGACAGGGTTTGCAATTTATGTTTATAAAGTATTTTAATTTTACCGAGACAACTGCTGGAAATCCTACTTCTGCAGTTTTAATAATAATATCTGTAATTCTTACAGGGTTTGGTGTGTTTGACCATATTGCCCAGTGGTCTGGAGCGGGAACGGCTATACCCGTTACTGGTTTTGCAAATTCTATTGCATCCTGTGCCATAGAACATAAAAGTGAGGGATATGTTCTTGGTGTAGGAGGCAATATGTTTAAATTAGCTGGATCAGTAATAACTTTTGGGGTTTTTTCTGCATTTGTAGTTGCAACTATACAAATAGTTATTAAATGGTTAGGTGGGATTTAAATGATTCAGGGACATCAATCGTGGGTATTTGAATCCAAGCCCAATATACTTGGCTGTTCTGCAGTGGGGGGACCTTTTGAGGCAAAGGGTGCCCTAGCTAAAGAATTTGATTTGCTTCATGAAGATATATGGGTTGGACAGGATAGTTTTGAAAAAGCTGAAAAAAAATTATTAGAAGAAGCTTGTGAAATAGCTATAAAAAATTCAAAAGTAAATAAAGAGGATATAAATTTTTTTATAAGTGGAGATCTTATGAACCAAATAATTACTAGTAGTTTTGCAGCAAGAACTTTTAAAATACCCTACTTAGGGGTGTTCGGAGCTTGCTCAAGCTCTATGGAAGGATTAGCTTTAGCTTCTTTTATTGTAGATAATAATGGAGCGGAATATGCACTTTGTGGGACTTCAAGTCATAACGCAGCTGCAGAAAAGCAATTTAGATATCCTACAGAATATGGAGGGCAAAAACCCCCTACAGCACAATGGACGGTAACTGGAGCCGGAGCCGCAGTTATTGGTAAAGGGCATGATAAACCTAAAGTTACCACAGCTACTATAGGCAGGGTAGTGGATATGGGAATTTCAGATCCTTTTAATATGGGTGCTGCCATGGCAGCAGCTGCGGTGGATACAATAGAAGCACACTTTAGAGATTTAAATAGAACACCCTCTTATTATGATATTATAGCTACCGGTGATTTAGGTAAAATAGGACATGAAATAGCAGAGGATATGTTAAAAAGAGATGGATTTGAATTTTCACAGGGAGTATTTAAAGATTGCGGGATTATAATGTATAAAAAAGATCAGCCTGTGTTTTCAGGCGGCAGTGGATGTGCCTGCTCTGCTACAGTAACTTATGGACACTTCTTAAAGGAAATGAGTCGGAAAAAATTAAGCAGAATATTAATAGTTGCAACGGGGGCGCTAATGTCACCTATGTCCTATCAACAAAAGGAAAGTATACCCGGTGTTGCTCATGCGGTATCTATAGAAATATAGAAAAGAGAGGTGTATTTTATTTATATGGAAAAATTTCTTTGGGCATTTTTAATAGGTGGAATAATATGTGTAATAGGTCAAATAATGATGGATGTATTTAAACTTACTCCCGCTCACACTACAACTACTCTTGTAGTTGTAGGAGCCATATTGGGAGGACTTGGATTATATGAGCCTTTGATAAAGTTTGCTGGGGCAGGTGCCTCTGTACCTATAAGTAGTTTTGGAAATGCCTTGGTAAAAGGAGCTATTATGGAAGCTAAGGAATATGGGTTAATAGGAGTTCTCACAGGAATTTTCGAAGTTACCAGTGCGGGTATTTCTGCAGCTATAATTTTTGGATTTATTGGAGCATTAATTTTTAAACCTAAGGGGTAATTCATTATATTTTGAAGGAGGTGATAAAATATGACAGTTGGAACTCAAATGCAGCAGGCTATAGCTGGAATCCAAAGTGCAGCTGCAACTATGAAGACATTTGCCCTTGAAACACAGAATGAAAGTGCTAAAAATGATTTTGAAAGCATAGCAAAAAATTTAGATTCGGCACTTGAAACGCTTAAAGGGAGACAAAAATTTATAGAACATCAAGAACCTCAGTATAAAAATATATAATATATAATATATTTATAAAGTATGAGAGAAATAAAAGTCATAATAGTAATAATTATGACTTTTATTTTATCTACATAATATTTATTATGTAGATAAAATAAAAAGTAAACTAATAGCCATAGAAACTACATATGAAATTTCACTTAACAAAAATTATCATATATTGTATAATAAGTATAAAGGTATGCTTGCAAAAGGAGGGAGCTATGAATTATTATTGTGAAGAATGGGAAAGGATGCAGATTAAAGGTAAAATTAAATTTATATTAGACTTTAAAAATTTAATGATTATAATTATGTTTATATTTTTATTCTTAATTGTAAAGAGTATAACTTTTAGGCAATTTTACTTATTAAAAGAAATCTCATTTTATATAATTTATATGGTTATAAGCATTTCCATTCTTTTAATAATATCCCAATGTATAAAATGGAATCTATATATGAGATTTTTTAAAGGTAATTTTAAAAAAGAATCTGCTATTATGAAATTAAAAGAAATTTTTGTAGGACTTTTAAATTTATGGATTCCTTTAGGGATTTTCTGTTCAATATTTATAATAACACCTAACTCACATATATTAAAAAATCTTAATTTCACTTTAAAGTATATATCCTATTTTACAGGCTATGTAATAATGAATTGTATGGCGTGGCTATTTATAGGTTTTATATTAGAAATATTTATTAATATAAATTTTTTAAAATTAGTAAAAAATAAGAATCAAATATATGTATTTATAAGTAAAAGAGTAGATTAATTAGGTTAAAATATAAAGTAATTTAGGTGAAAGTCTTGGGAATACATGGTATAATATATATATAATGTAAATACATGTTTTTATCAGGGGGGATTTAAGTAATGAAAGCAATAAAAGTAATAATAGATAGGTTTGAAGGGCCTTATGCAGTTTGTGAAAAAGAAGATAAGACTATGATGGATATAAAACGAATAAAATTACCTGCTAATGCAAAAGAGGGCTGTGTACTTAATATTAGTGGGGACAAAATAACTATAGATATAGACGAAACAGAAAAGAGAAAAAAGCATATTGCAGCCTTAGCTAAAAATATGTGGAATTAAATATTTATAATTTTAAGTAATGAATAATAAGGTTAGGATATTTTTGTATAATATTTGAGATGTCCTAACCTTATTATTGTTAATAAATATGTTATTACTAGTGTATTGACTTCTTTTTATAACTTTTTCCTGATACTTCTATGTGACCTATAGTTATAAGCGCATTTTTATCAAAATCACTAACTATAGATTTTAATTTAGATATTTCTAATCTAGACACTATTACATAGAGTACATTAGTAGGTGTATTAGTATAGCCTCCTTTACCATCTAAAAGTGTAACTCCTCTTCCAAGTCTAGCCAGAAGGGCAGCCGTTATATCTTCAGATTTATCAGTGATTATTAGCACAGCTTTTGATTCATCAAGACCTTCTACAGTGATATCAATAACCTTAAAGGCTATAAAATAAGTTACCATAGAATACATAGCTCTATCCCAACCAAAAAGAATTCCTGCACTACTTAATATAAATATATTGATGATCATTACTATTTCGCCTATAGAAAATCCAGTATTCTTGTCCAAAATTATAGCTATAATTTCTGTTCCGTCAGAGGAACCTCCATTTCTTATAATCAACCCAATACCAATTCCAAGTATTATTCCTCCAAATACTGAGGCCAAAAGAGTATCATTTGTTATACTTTTAACAGGTTCCAAAAAAGAAACAATAATTGATAAGGCAGATACAGAAAATAAAGTAGATATTGTAAAAGTTTTTCCGATGTGCTTGTATCCAATTATGAGAAAAGGTATATTTAAAATGAAAATAAACAAACCTAATGGGAATTTTGTAATATGACTAGATATAATAGATACGCCTGTAATACCTCCATCTATTACATTGTTGGGAATCAAAAATATTTCCAGAGCTATAGCTGCTAAAGCAGCTCCAATAAGCATAAATGCAAATTTAGTAGTTAATTTAAATATTTTATGGTATTTTGGGGGAGTTAAAATATATTTTTTTTCCATTAAACCATCCTTTCATATTTTAGTTTTGTTAGTTAATAGTAATAAGATAATCATTAACACTTTATAAGGATTCAATATCTATATATTTAATTATATTTTATAAATTTATGTTTTGTCAAATTTATAATGGAACAAAACTATTTCTGCATAGAAATTTCTATGCAGAAATAGTTTTGTTCCATTTTTCGCATCTTCCTCCGAAAAAACCTATTGTTTCTTTTGTGTTTAGTATTTTTACTACTTCACATCTGTTAGAACATCCTGTGCATTCAAAGCTTCGGGATATAAAATCTATATTAGCTAAGTCGAATCCATTAAATTTAGTAGGAATATTGTTTTTTTTCAAATATTCTTTAGCAAGAATAGCTGCGCCTATAGCACCCATTACTTTGAAGTTTTTTGGTATTGTTATTTCTTTACCCAATATCTCCTCGAAAGAAGTTTTCATACCTATATTTGCGGCAACTCCACCTTGAAAAAATATTTCGGATTCTATATCTTTGCCTTTTGCTACATTGTTTAAATAATTTCTGACCAAAGCATTACAAAGGCCTTTTATTATGTCAGAATTACTGTATCCCATTTGCTGTTTGTGTATCATATCTGATTCTGCAAATACGGCACATCTTCCAGCTATTCGGGCAGGGCAGGTAGATTTCAAAGCATAATTTCCGAATTCTTCAATAGGAATATCCAGTCTTTCTGCTTGCCTATCAAGAAAAGAACCTGTTCCGGCGGCGCATACTGTATTCATTGCAAAATCTAAAACAATACCATTTCTCAAAATTATTATTTTAGAATCCTGGCCGCCTATTTCTATTATAGTTTTTACACGGTTGTTCAGATTTAAAGCTGCTATAGCATGAGAAGTTATTTCATTTTTTGTTACGTCAGCTCCTATAATGGAAGATGCAATTTGTCTACCGCTGCCAGTAGTACCTACAGCTTTTATATCTGTATTTTTATATTTATTTTTCAGTAGTCTAAAGCCTTCTTGAATTGCATTTATAGGCCTTCCTTTTGTTCTAAGATATAGAGAATCCAGTACAGCTATATTTTCATCTACTATTACAATATCTGTACTTACAGAACCTACATCAACTCCCATATAATACATTGTTTTTTCTCCTTTCAAGTAAATCTAAAAAAGCTTCTATTCTGGTAATATACCCAGCTTCCCCAGTCATTTCATCAACTATTAAGGTTAATATAGGAAAATTTTTATCTTTTGATATAGTGGGAAGTATAGACTTTGATACAATTTCAGGCATACATCCCATGGGAAAAATCTGAATTGCACCGTCAAAGCCTTTTTCATTTGCTAAAACAGCTTCTCCTATACATTCTCTGGCATGACCGCCTATATAAAAGGGCAGATATTCCTTAGAGGCTCTCCTTATATTCAGTGAATTTAAATTTAATGCAGAGAGAGCTGTATTTTTAATCCACCAACTTGGAGTGATACACCTTACTGTTGATACTCCATAATCCATGAGTTTATCTTCTATAAACAGGTTTGAAAAGGGTTCTATAATAGTATATATTTCACCGATTATAGAAATTTTTAAAGGAGTTTTATTTTTGCATATGGGAAGTTTATTTAGTTTCTCCATGTGTTCCTTTAATATATACAACATTTCTTTTGGGGAGGTGCTTTTAAAAGCTTTTTCTTTACATTGTTTTAGTATATTTTTGCATTCTCCTTTTTTTAATTCATAACCAGATAATAGCTTTGCTTTACTTTCAATGTTATCTATTAAATTTATTATCTTAATTCCCAGACTTGCTATTTTAAGTTTTTCTGCCGTGCTTTTTTTACTGTTTGAGGTAATTGAAATTATTCTGCGCATAAGTTCTTTTATACCTATGTCTTTGGGGTAATCTATAACTATGAAATTTAAATTGTATCCTAGTTTCTTTAGTAAATTTATTTGAAGTTCGCAATATTCTCCAAATCTACAAGGACCGCAGCTTCCAACTATTAAAATTGTATCTGCACCTTTTTCTATACTGTGAATATAATTTCCTATCATTATTTTAAAAGGAAGACAAATTTCTTCAGGTGAGTATAGTGCACCTATTTCTAATGCTTTCTTATTACTTAGAGGTGGTATTATGTAGTCAATTCCTAATCCATCAAACACAGCTTTTGCTGCAAGATATGTATTTCCCAGATGAGGAAAGGTTATCTTCATAAATTTTGACATCTCCTTTCAAGCATATCGGAAAAGGCTTCAATTCTAGTATCGAACCCTGCTTCTCCAGTTTGTTCATCTATCTTTAATACTAAGAATGGAAAGTTTTTTAATCTATCTTTGATAAGTTCTATTACTATAGAGTCTATGCCGCAAGCAAAAGAAGATATATATATAATTCCATCTATCTTCTTGGATTCTGCTAAATAAGTAGAAAAGCCATAGGAATTTTTAGCAAATGTCCAAAAGGGTTTTTTGAATAGGTGGCTGATTTCATTATCTATCTGGTGTTCATCTATAGTTTCTTCAGTAAGTATGCTGATCTTTAATTTATTTAATTTTTTCACTATATTCATATTTGTAAAACTATCATATAGATTATAAGGGTGCCCAACTAAGGCTACTTTCGTAGGAAATTTTATATTGCTTAATTCTGATTTATAAGTTTCCTGAGCCAATAAAGCTTTTTTACAAGCTTTATTTATTTCTAAAAGGTTTTTGCTAAATATTAAACCTGCGTTTAAGGCCCAATTCCTAAGTTTATTTTTAGAAAAAGCATACACAGGGTAAGTTAATGATTTTGGCATATTGGGAATATCATTTAATATCATTTCCGGCAGTCCACAAAATTTAGGACAGATGAATTCATTCTTTTTTAGCTGCATTATTCTTGGGATGAGAATTATATCACATTTATCTTTTATAGCAGCTACATGGCCATGGAATATTTTTATGGGAAGACATGCCTCATCCACACAATATTTTATTCCCATGTCTAGTATGTATCTATTAGTATCAGGAGAAGTTATTATTTCTGCCCCCAATTCCTGAAAAAAAGTTTCTGCAAAAATATGATATTTACAATATAATAATCCCTTTGGAATTCCTATTTTCATATATTTATATAAGCTGCTTTATTTTATATGAACTTTACCATTACTAACACCCCATCTTCTTTAAAGTAGGGGAGAAGAGCTTAATCTAAATAGAATATAATTTTAGCAGCATACCTCCAATCTTGAAAAATTCTATATTTGTAATACATTTCTATATTTTATCTCAAATATAGAAAAATATTCAATTGCATATGTAATAATTTTTATAGTTTATATAATAAATATTATGTAAACTATAAAAAAAGTAAACCTTCAACAAACCATATAAGCTCTGAAATAACCCAAAATCTATTTCTTGAAGTTTAAATCTAAAAAGTTTAAAATGCTCATAACCATATAAATTATATAATATAAGAGGAAGCTTAAAATAGAAGATGTCATTTTAATTTTTAAAATACTATAAAGTTTTAAACAGCTTAATCATCTATAAATAAATAATAGAGGGAGTTATGTTATTAGTAATTTCCTTATTGAACTAAATTATTTTAAGTATTTTAAAGGAATTTTACTGACTAATGTAGAATATATAACTTCGCTAAATCATTATTTAGCGAAGTTATATCTATTTTTAGAGAGGGGAAATTTTTATGCACTACAATTTAACACATATATACAATCCAGAGCTCCCAAAATACTTAAATGATTTTTTAAACTATCTTGGTACTATTAAAGGCAAGTCAAACAATACTCTAGATGGTTATAAAGTTGATTTAACAATGTTTTTTAGGTTTTTAAAATTATATAGAGGACTAGTAAAAAAAGGCTCAGAGTTTCAAGATATAAAGATAAATGACATAGATATTGAACTTATAAAACAAATAACTTTAAGTGATTTATTTGCGTTCATATCTTTTACAGAGAATTATAGAAATAATAAAAGCTATACTAGAGCTAGAAAAGTAGCTTCATTAAAATCTTTTTTTAAATATTTATACAGTAAAGCCAAAATAATAAACGAAAATCCTGCCTTAGAATTAGAATCCCCTCAAATAAATAAGAGAAATCCTATTTATTTGAGCTTAAAAGAAAGTAAGATTTTATTAAATGCCATAGATGGCAAATTTAAAGAACGAGATTATTGTATTATAACTTTTTTCTTAAATTGTGGAATGAGACTTTCTGAACTCTGCAGCATAAATATATCTAATATTAAAGACGATATTCTTACTGTAGTAGGAAAAGGAAATAAAGAAAGAACTATTTATTTAAACGAAGCCTGTTTAAAAGCATTAAAGAGCTATTTAAATTCAAGGGATGAGTATTATCTTAAAATAAAAGATAAAGATGCCCTTTTTATAAGTAAAAATTACACTAGAATAAACAAGAGATCTGTTGAGATTATGTTAAAAAAATATTTAAAAAAAGCCCAGTTAGATAGTGACAAATATACCCCTCATAAATTAAGACACACTGCAGCTACACTTATGTATAAGTATGGGAATGTAGATATAAGAAGTCTTCAAAAGATATTGGGCCATGAAAGTGTATCTACTACTCAAATATATACTCATGTGGATGATGAAAAACTCAGAGAAGCAATAAAGTCAAATCCTTTAAACCATGAAGAAGAAATAGATTCCTAAGTGTATACAGAAACAGAAATGTTTATGGTAATATTTCTGTTTCTGTATACATAAAACATATTTATTGTCTGCTTTTTATAATTCTTATTAGCCCTGGATATTCTTCACAGGCCATTTTTTCAAACTTATTCTTATCCTCTAGAATTTCTCTTAAACCATCTACATCATCTATAAATTCAATACATACCTCCTGTTCAGGTTGCTCACTGTTATTTTCATCATTTTTCATATGAGTATCATCATCAGATAGTATTACTTCGGGATTTTCTCTTTCGTAATCTTTTAGATCGTCTTCATCCTCTATAATTGTATCAATTTGTATAGCTTTCGTATCATAACCTTCTACTTCTAAACATTCTCCGCAGTTGTTACATTTTTTATTCGGATTTAAATCACATTTATAGCATTCGTTGCAATTATTACAAAGTTTTTTCTCATTAAATATACAGCAATTCATAGATATCTCAAAGCCCCTTTTTATTTCTTTTTTGGTTTACTTTTTTATTATTTACATAATATTTATTATATAAACATTGCCTATAAAACCAATAACCCTAGTATAGAACATAAGTTTGCTATTTGTCAACTTATATGATATAATTCACTCAAGTGATTCTTGGAATAAATAAATTAGAGGAGTGTTATTTTATGACGGAACGTAGTAGTAATAGACAATCTCAAATATATGAATTCATAAGATTCCAGATTAAAGAAAAAGGATATCCTCCTTCTGTTAGAGAAATATGTGCTGCCGTAGGTTTAAAATCTACCTCTACTGTACACAGTTATCTGGAAAAACTAGAAAAACGAGGATTTATAAAAAGAGATGCCACTAAATCTAGAACTATAGAAATTATTGAAAAATCTCATATAAAAAAAGAAATGATAGAAGTTCCTATTATAGGTACCATAACTGCTGGCTTACCTATTTTAGCTGTAGAAAATATAGAAGATTTTTTCCCCCTTCCCATAGACTATGTAAAAAATAATAAAGAAATATTTATGCTTAAGGTGAAGGGAGAAAGCATGGAAGATGCAGGTATACTAGACGGAGACTTATCTGTAATAGAAAGAATACATTCCGCAGAAAATGGAGACATAGTGGTAGCTCTTATTGAAAATGAAGCCACTTTAAAAAGATTTTTCAAAGAAAAAGATCATATAAGATTACAGCCAGAAAATAAAAATATGTCTCCTATTATAGTAGAACATTGCGAAATAATTGGAAAATTAATAGGTTTATATAGAAGATATTAACTGTGAACTAAGCTGCTATTAGACTATACTTGATAAAGCCATAAGTATCCCTATTTTAGCATGATCAAAAGTTAGTCCACCTTGAAGATATGCTATATAAGGTTCTCTTATAGGAGCATCAGCAGATAATTCGATAGAAGCTCCCTGTATAAATGCTCCTGCAGCCATTATAACCTGATCTGAATATCCTGGCATATCCCAAGGTTCGCATAATGCAAAAGAATCTATAGGGGATGATTTTTGAATAGCTCTACAAAAATCTATTAATTTTGTTTTATTATTAAATTTAATACACTGTATTATATCACTTCTTCTATCATTGTATTTAGGCAAAACTTCAAATCCTGCTAATTCCATAATTCTGGCACAAAAAATAGCGCCCTTTACTGCCTCTATAGAAACATGAGGAGCTAAAAATAACCCTTGATATAAAAGTCTCATTACTCCAAAAGTTGAACCACATTCCCCGCCTATTCCAGGTACTGTAAGCCTGTAGGATGCCTGCGTTACATATTCTTCTTTTCCTGCAATATATCCTCCTGTAGGTGCTATACCACCACCTATATTTTTTATAAGTGATCCTGCTACTAAATCGGCCCCTACATCTGTAGGTTCCATTATATCTACAAATTCCCCGTAGCAATTATCTACAAAACATATTAATTCTGGGTTTATTTGTTTTACAAAATTTATCATATCTCTAATTTCTGATATGGAAAAAGATTTCCTCCAGCCATAGCCGGTAGATCTCTGTATATGAATTAATTTTACCTTGTTATTTTTTATTAAATATTTTTCTATACTTTTAAAATCTATTTTATCATCTGAAGTTAAATCTATTTGATCATAATTTATACCATATTCTTTAAGAGAGCCGACTTTTTTATGGCTATGTGTACCTATTAGATTATGTAATGTATCGTAAGGAGTGCCGCAGATAGATAGCATAGTATCTCCTGGACGTAAATTACCAAAAATAGCACAACAAAGTGCATGAGTACCATTTACAAAATGAGGTCTCACCAGTGCACTTTCCGAATTGAATATTCTAGCATACACCCTATCCAATGTATCTCTACCTATATCCCCATATCCGTAACCAGATGAGTTAGTAAAATGAGACTCACTTATGCCCTCCTGTTGAAAGGCGTCTAAAACTTTTATTTGATTATATTCTCTTATTTCATCATAATATATAAATTCACTTTTGATATCTTCTAAAGCTTTCTCATATAGGAAAATTACTTTTTCATTTATTTTATATGTATTTTTAAGTTTGTCTTTGGTTATATCTAGCAAAATCATTACCTCCTAAATGTTTAATATAACACATAGAAAAGGAATAGGAAATTGCCTATTCCTTTTCTATATATGGCTTTTCAAAATAGCTTCTATATATTTTACCATAATAATTCTGGAACACAACTAGTTATTTATGATCTGTCATCTGTTCCAACAGGAGTATTAAATAGAATTGATTTTGATGGTGTAATAGTAGAAAGTGCATGTTTATATACCATCATTTGTTTGCCATCACACTCTAATATAACCGTAAAATTATCAAAACCTTTTACAATCCCTCTAATCTGAAAACCATTGGTTAGATATACAATAACCGGAATCTTATTTTTCCTGGCACCATTTAAGAAGATATCCTGTAAATTATTAGCTGGTTTACTCATAGTTTTCTCCCTCCGTAATTTTTATTTATATTGATTTTATAAATATTATAAAATTTCCTTAGTTTTATAAAGAAATTAATAGTACTGGTACTTATTTTTTATTTTAGAAAAAAATGTTTGATATAATATATATTATATCAATGTTTAGCATTTTAACAAGTTACTAAATCTATTAAGGATATAATTTACTATTTCTTTATTTGAATTAAAATCATCCTTATTTACCCATATAGCTCTTTCATCTTTTCTAAACCAGGTTAATTGCCTTTTTGCATAATTCCGGCTTCCTTTCTTAATTAAGTATATAGCTTCATCTAAAGATATTTCTCCATCTAGATATCCCATTACTTCTTTATATCCTATGCCCTTCATAGACTGCATATCACTTGTATATCCCATGGATTTCAATTTTTTAACTTCATCTATAAGTCCTTGTTCCATCATTATATCAACTCTTCTATTTATTCTTTCATATAATTCATTACGATTCATATTAAGTACAAAATAACCTATTTTATAGGGTATATCATACAGGTTAGCTCTATCACTAAATTCACCTATAGTTTTTCCTGTAAGCTTATATACTTCTAATGCCCGTATAATTCTTTTTAAATCATTAGGATACAGTCTCTCATAAGACTCACTATCTACATTTTTTAAAAGAGAATGTAAATGGCACTTTCCTTGCGTTTCAGCTAAATTTTGTAAGTAATTTCTATAACCTATATCTACCTTCGCATCGGTAAAATTATAGTTAAAAATAAGAGAGTTTATATAAAGTCCCGTACCTCCTACTACCATGGGAAATTTGTTCTTGTTATATACTTCTTCTATTGTTTTTTGAGCTAAACTCTTATATTTGGAAACATTAAAACTCTCATCCGGCTCAATAACGTCTATCAAATGATGGTGAATTCCCTGCATTTCCTCTTTTGTAATTTTTGCAGAACCTATATTCATATACCTATATATTTGCATAGAGTCTGCAGATATTATTTCTCCATTTAGGTTTTTAGCAAGTTCTATGGATATATCAGTTTTGCCCACTGCAGTAGGTCCTGTCAGTATAAATAAATTTTTCATGATTTCTCTCTCCTACTGTATTCTCTTAAATTTTTTTTCCAAGTCATTTAAGGTAAACTTTATTATAGTAGGTCTCCCATGAGGACAAGTAAAAGGTTCTTCTATAAATCTTAACTCCTGAAGTAAATGCTCCATTTCCAGTATTGATAAGTTATGTTTTGCTTTTATTGCAGCTTTACAGGCAAGAGCAGCTATGGAAAGATATTTTACCTCCCAGGTATCTCCAGAACCCATATTCTTTAAATTGTCTATCATATCCATAAATAAGTTTTTAATATCCGGTTTTCCAAGTATTACAGGAACTTCTCTTATATTTATAGTATTATTTCCAAATAACTCCACACTAAATCCAACCTTCTTAAATATATCTTCATTTTCTATATAATAAACATAATCTTTAACTGTAAGCTCCATAACTACTGGAGTAATTAATACTTGAGATACTACGTTCTCTCTTTGTATACTATTTTTATACCGTTCAAAAAGAATTTTTTCATGGGCTGCATGTTGGTCTATAATATATAAATTACTGCCAGCCTCTGCTATTATATAAGTATAGTTAAACTGTCCAATTATTTTAAAAGCCGGAAGCTTAGGAATTTTAGTTTCTTCTTCGGCTTCTTTTTTGGAAATATTTAACTTAATCTTTTCTTCTATATTATCATTAACATTTTCATAAAAACAGTCTTTTGTATCTTTTATAATATTATTCTTATTTAAATCATATTTGGATTCTAAAAAAATCCTGTTATCTTCACCAGAGTTATTGTACTGTTTTTTATTATTGCCATATTCCTCTTCTATTATATAGCTTTCGCTATTTGAAGGTTTAAAATCAATGGGAATTTGAATTTTTTCTATTTTTTGCTGTTCCTCTTTGAATTTCAGAACATCTTCTGTATCAATATTAAAAGAGTCTTTTAAGCTCTCTCTGAGAGCCATATGAACCGCATCAAATACAAACTTGAATATCATTCTTGAGTCACTGAATTTTATTTCCCATTTAGCCGGATGTACATTTATATCTACAAATTCCGGGAATATATCTAAAAACAATATAAAAAAAGGAAATTTATTAACAGTCAAAAATGATTTGAAAGCTTTTTCTACAGCAGCAGTTATAGATTTATCTTTAACATATCTTTTATTTACAAATATACTTTGATTATTCCTACTTCCCCTACTTACTTCTGAATTACCTATGTACCCATAAATTGAAACCACATCACTATGGCTTTCTATGGGTATTATATTTTCATATACATTTTTACCATATACACACCTTATAGCATCCATTACATTTCCACTACCATAGGTGACTAAAGACTTTTTACTATCTTTAAAAAATTTAAACATTATATTAGGATTAGCTAGAGAAAGCCTATTTACAATATCAGAAATATTAGCTCCTTCTCTACTTGGAGATTTTAAGAATTTTTGCCTGGCAGGTACGTTAAAAAACAGATCTTTTACTAAAACTGTAGTTCCTAAATTACTTCCTGCATCCTGTATATATTCTAAATTTCCGCCACTTATACAAATTTCCTTGCCGCAATTAAATTCCTCTACCCTGCTTTTAAGAATTACATTAGATACAGCTGCTATACTGGATAAAGCTTCTCCCCTAAATCCCATACTATATATCTTATTTATATCCTCCAAAGTGCTTATTTTACTGGTAGCATGGGGCATAAATGCTTTTTCTATATCTAAAGGATGTATTCCTGATCCATCATCTGTTATCTTTATAGATTTTTGACCTCCTTCTTCTATTTCCACAGTAATATTTTTAGCACCTGAATCTATACTATTTTCAATTAGCTCTTTTATCACAGAAGAAGGACCTTCAACTACTTCACCGGCAGCAATTTTATTAGAGGTATCTATATCTAAAAGATTTATTCTTTTCATTACAAATCAATCCTTTATATTGAAAAATATTTTTTTAAATAGACTTAACTCTCTTTATTATATCATAAAGTTTATTAAATCCATCCATAGGGGTCATATTCAGTATATCTATACCCTTAAGTTCATTTATTAAATTTTCTTTTTCAATATCTAAAAATTTTAACTGTTCACCTTGTTTAACAGTTTTTCTTTCTTTTAAATTTGTTTCTTTTACTTTTCCACTCTCCAGATTATTCAATATTTCCCTGGCTCTTTCTAAAACTTCTTCTGGAAGCCCTGCAAGTTTTGCTACTTCAATACCGTAGGATTGATCTGCCCCTCCTTCTATAATTTTTCTCAAAAAAACTATAGTATTTTCAACTTCTTTAACAGACACACAATAATTTTTTACCCCTTTTATTTTACCTTCCAATTTGGTCAATTCATGATAATGAGTTGCAAACAAAGTCTTACATCTGAGCTGATTTTTTTTACATATATATTCTATTACAGCCCAAGCTATACTTAATCCATCATAAGTGCTCGTTCCTCTACCTACTTCGTCTAATAATATTAAGCTTTTATTGGTGGCATTTTTTAATATATTTGAAACTTCCCACATTTCAACCATAAATGTGCTTTTTCCTGAAGCTAAATCATCTGATGCACCTATTCTCGTAAATATTTTATCACAAATGGATATTGAGGCATTTTTAGCCGGTACGAAACTACCTATTTGAGCCATAATAGTAATTAAAGCTACCTGCCGCATATAAGTAGATTTTCCTGCCATATTAGGTCCAGTTATTAAAAGAAGCTGGTTTTCAGAAGTATCAATATTTGTATCATTAGATATGAACTCTCCTGTAGGAATCATTTTCTCTACTACAGGATGTCTCCCTTCTTCTATAAATATCTTATCTGAAAGAGTTATTTCAGGCTTACAGTAATTATTTTCCACAGCAACCTTTGCAAGAGACGTTAAACAATCTAATTCTGAAATTATTCTGGCTGAATTCTGCATTCTATTAACTTCTTCTTCCACTTTATTCCTTACTTCTATAAAAGTATTATATTCCAGATATATTAGCTTTTCCTCTGCTCCTAAAATCTTATCTTCCATCTCTTTTAGTTCTGGAGTTATGTATCTTTCTGCATTTGCTAAGGTTTGCTTTCTTATATACCTATGTTCTGGCACCAGACTCAAATTACTTTTAGTTACTTCTATGTAGTATCCAAATACTTTATTGTAACCTATTTTTAGAGATTTTATATTAGTAAGTTCTCTTTCCCTACTTTCAAGTGAAGCTATCCAGTCCTTTCCCCTAATTTTTGCTACTTTTAACTTATCTATTTCACTATTATATCCTTCTTTTATTAAGTTACCTTCTTTAAGGGAAATAGATGGATTATCTATTATAGCTTTATCTAATAATGAATAAATATCTTTTAATTCATCCAGATTTTCATACATATTTTTTAATAAGTCTGTTTTAAAATTAACCAATATAGATTTTACATCAGGTATTTTTTCTATAGAATTTTTTAAAAAATTTAATTCCTTTGCATTTACACTTTTTGAGGATATTTTTCCTACTAATCTCTCAATATCATATATGTTCTTTAAAGCCTCACTTAAATCTTCCTGATAACATATATTGTTTGAAATTTCCTCTACTGAATTCAATCTTTCAATTATTCTATTTTTATCTATCAAGGGCTGTTCCAACCATTTCCTAAGCTGTCTTCCTCCCATAGAAGTATTAGTTTTATCTATAACCCCTAATAAGGAACCCTTTTTTTTATTTTCCCGGAGATTTTCTGCAATCTCCAAATTTCTTCTAGAATTGCTGTCTATAGTTAAATAATCTACTATATTATAATATTGAAATTTATTTATATGTGAAAGATCTGTCTTTTGAGTCTCCTGCACATACTTTAAAAGAGAACCACAGCATTTTATAGCTTCAGGCGTATATTCTTTTAAATTCAAATCTTTAAACTGTTTGCTTAATATTTCTTCTTCATTTTTTGAGAAATAACATTCATTTAATTTACTAAATGATTCGTTAAAAACTTCCTCTATGCCCTTTAGTATAGTAGAATCTATATCCTGTTGAATCAATATTTCTTTCGGATAATATTTACATATTTCATCTAAAATTACGGATAAATTAAAAGGAGTGTCTGTACAATTAAACTCTCCCGTAGATATATCCGCAAAACATAGTGCGCAATTAGTATGTTCATCATTTATGTACAAACACATTATATAATTGTTTTTATTTTCCTCTAAAAAAGTAGCATCCGTATAGGTTCCTGGAGTTATTACTTTAATAATTCCTCTTTTTACAATACCCTTAGCTTGTGTAGGATCTTCCAGTTGCTCACATATGGCTATCTTATATCCTTTACTTACTAACCTTCCTATATATGAATTTGCAGCATGATAAGGTATACCACACATAGGAGCTTTTTCCTTAAATCCACATTCTCTTCCTGTAAGAACTAGTTCTAATTCTGAAGCTGCTATTTTAGCATCATCAAAAAACATTTCATAAAAATCACCTAATCTAAAAAACAGTATACAGTCTTTATGATTTTCTTTTATTTCCATATACTGTTTCATCATTGGAGTTAGCCCCACCTTATTTCCTCCTTTTCATCATATCTGCTTACCTAAAAGCGAAAAAGAAGTTGCTTTGGTTATTTCAACTTTTACTAATTTTCCTATAAAAGCTTTATCTCCTTGAAAATTAACCAGTTTTCCAGTTCGGGTCCTTCCCATAAGTTTTGTATTGTCATTTTTACTAGGACCCTCTACTAATATTTCTTCTATTCTTCCTTCATAAACTTTATTCTTTTTTGCAGCAGATTCATTTATTACATCTACAAGCCTGTTAAATCTTTCATGCTTTACATCATCAGAAATTTGATCTTCTATTTTATAGGCAGGAGTACCTTCCCTTTTGGAATATATAAATGTAAATGCGGAATCAAACTCTACTTCTTTTGCCAAGTTTAGTGTCCCTTGAAAATCTTCCTCTGTCTCCCCAGGAAAACCTACAATTATATCCGTAGTTATAGACACTCCTGGAATTTTATCTCTTATTCTACTTACAAGATTTAAATACTGTTCCTTGGAATAATTTCTGTTCATTTTCTTAAGTATGCTGGTAGAACCTGATTGTACCGGCAGATGTATATGTTCACATATTTTATCACACTCTGAAATCACATCTATTACGTCTTCAGTTAAATCTTTAGGATGAGAAGTCATGAATCTGATTCTTTCAATTCCATCTATATTATTAATTCTTTTTAAAAGTTCACTGAATTTTAGATTTGGATTTAAGTTCTTTCCATAAGAATTTACGTTTTGACCTAACAGGGTAATTTCTTTATATCCTTTGGAAACCAACCCTTTTATCTCATTTTCAATATCTTCGGGGTTTCTGCTTCTCTCACGTCCCCTTACATAAGGTACTATGCAGTAAGCACAAAAATTATTGCAGCCATACATTATAGTTACAAAAGCTTTTACATTGCTTTCTCTGTCTATTGGAACTCCTTCTACAATTCCATCCTCTTTATCCTGTATTTCTATTACAGATGTATTTTGCTGCTTTACTGTATTCAAATATTCGGGGAACTTATAAGCATTATGAGTTCCAAATATTATATCTACAAATGGAAATCTTTTAATTATTTTTTCTGCCATATCTTTTTGCTGCATCATACAGCCGCATAGAGCTATTATAAGTTCTGATTTTTGCAGCTTTAATTTTTTTAAAGCACCTAAATTTCCATATACTTTAAGCTCTGCATTTTCCCTTACACAACAGGTATTAAATATAATTAAATCTGCAGAAAATTTGTCTTCTGCTTTTTTATATCCCATTTTTTTTAACATTCCAGATAATTTCTCTGAATCCTCTTCATTCATCTGACACCCATGGGTCTGTATAAAAAAAGCTTTTTCATTTTGGATATTATCTGTATGACTCTTTTGTCCATTCATTCTTTCATTCTCCACTTTATAATTTTAGTTATCTAAAAGTAAATACCAGACTAAATACTCATTTAGTGGCATTTATTTTTAGATGCCATAATACCCTACAATTATATCGTTAATATTTACATATGTAAATATATTATAATTTTAGCTACAATCCCACTTCCTTTTTTAGTTTTTCTCTATTGCCGCTGCAGCGAATTAACTTAAGCATATAAGCTTGCCTTTCTATAGTTTCAAATTTATGAAATATATTAATTTTATCTGTATAAATATTAATATATTCTATAATACTATCTATTAGGTTTTCTTTTGCAATCTCCAGGCTATCACCTTCACCATATACATTAACTTCATTTAAAATTATATTATAAAATCCTTCTCCTGAGTGTATAACTGGCTTAAATCTAAAAAACCCCATTAAAAAATTTATATATGAGGTTTTTATATGATTTACTTCCTCATTTTTCTTTTCATTTTCACCTATGTCTTTTTCTAATATATTATTCAGTTTACTACTGTAGATTTTTGCATCTTTAATATTAAATTTTTCTTCAAGTAAAGCTTTCATATTCTTCCACCTTTTATAATAAAATATTTTTAAATAAATAACAAGTCAACCAAATTTCATATTTTTATTCATTATAATTTATGCAACTACTACAGTCAATGTAAACTATTACGTCTCCAAACGAAGTAATTTTCAGGTTCAGGCGGTGGGATAAACAGCAAGGCTATATTTTTACTATTTTTTATAAATATAGCCTCTAATTTTTCTATTTATACGTCTCTAATATATTTCCATATATATCCTCGATTAATCTAAGTCCTCCGTTATATCCTAAATATCCACAATTTAATACAAGCCTGTGCATAACAGGAAGAGTTATATTTATTCCAAAAGCATTTAATTCTTTAACTATATCTCTATCCCATGAACTTCCTAAAATTAATGGAATATGAGTACCATGGTTATATTTTCTAAGTCTATGGTGTATCCTGCCGTCATCTTCTTCGAAAAACACTTCAAATTTTCTGGTAGAAGATATTTTATTAAATTGATCTTTTATATTGTTTTGATATTTTTCTGGTGTATTGTCCGTTATATACTGTTCACCTGGAAGAATGCCTAGCTCGTTTAGCAGGAATTGACTTATACCAAGTGCATAAAAAGAATCTGTTATATTAAAAAATCTGCCAGGTATACTATATCTAAACTCAAGAAAAAAATCAGTGGATCTTTCCAAATAATAATAGAAATTATCTTCTTGCTTTTTAATAAAATTTTCTACCTTTACAGAATCCAACTTAGCAAAGCTGGCTACTGACCTTAAAAATTTGCTTGTTTCTCTGGCACCTATAGGTGGTGTGGGATAATGCAAATACGGCGTACCATATTTTTTTCTTAATAATTCTGCAGTTTCAATGCCAACCCAGGGAGAAACTACAAGATTGAATTCAGCATCTGGTATTGTACTCCATTCTTTTACCCCGCCTGAATCTGGTCCAAATAATATATTTACTTCAAGTCCTATGCTTTCTAAAAGATACTTTATTTGATTCAAATTTCCTGCCCAGAAACTATCTTGATAAGGAACTGATGCCCACACATTCACAAGTCCACTTTTAATCTTCGGAGTCTTTTCTCCTATAAATTGATCAATTATAGCTTTGATTACCATTTCATGTCCAATAAAATTTGTGCCTTTAAATCCACCTGTTTCAGCATAGACTATGGGAACTCCTTGATCTTTATAATCCTTTGCTACCTGCCCTACGTCATCTCCAACTATATCTGACGTACAGCCAGTGAGTATTACAAATAATTCCCCTTTTAATACTTTAAGGGTACCATCAATAACTTCTCTCAGCCTACTTTCTCCACCAAATACAATTTCTCTTTCCGTGGAATTAGTACATGGAATACTTCCTCCTCCAGAATATCCTGTTCCCTGATATCCAGAATCAGTACTAAGTCCTCTAAAAAGTTTCACACCACACCCAGGACCAGAATGAAGTATAGGTATTCCTCCTTTTATTGCAATTACAGATTGTTGGGCTCCAAGAGTACAATAATGTCTAGGCCCTTCTATCAATTTAACCATAGTTATTTCCCCCCCAAAAAAGCGTCAGGTTTTTGATTAAGCCACCAATCTGTGTACACAAGCTTAGAATGGGCAGCAATATTTTTAACGAATTCTGGAGTTTCAAGTACATCCAAAATTTTATTACCATAATTAATCAGTCCCTGATAACCTAGTGCAAATTGTTCATCACCCATTAAAAATGTTGGTATTCCCAGTTTAGCACCCCATATAGACATACCTCCATGCCGTGCTACAAATATATCTGGTTTTAGCCTATTAAGAGAATTCACCAACTCATATGCCTGTTTATTACATATATTAAAGTGTTTTATATCACCATAAGTTTTAACCGCATGATCTAAACTTTTTCCACTTTCAAGTTTATTATCATAACAAGGATCGTGATGGAATATGGATGAGCCTATAACCTCCATTTTAAGATCTCTTAAAAGAGAAATTAGACTGTGTCCATGGGCTGCACCAGCTGTAATATAGGCTCTTTTTCCACTTAATTTTTCCCTTAACCTTTCAAGTTCCGGATATATCCTATCTTTTTCTGATTTAATTAAATCCTCTACCTCTTTCTCTCTTTTTGTTATTCTTCCAAGTTCTCTAAACCATTTATCTGCTCCTTCTATTCCATAAGCAGGCGGTGCCTTAACTTCTGGTACCCCGTATTCCTGTTCAAGTGATGCGGCTAGATAAGTCCCAAGTGTAGGACAAATCTGTACAGTAGCTGCTGCTTCAGATATTTTCTCCAATTGTGCAATTGTAGAAAATGGAACTATATAATTGGGTTTTAAGCCTATTTTCCCGAACAATTCAGTAAAAATATCACTTCCCCAAAAATTAATTACATTTACCACATCTTCTCTCTTTCTAACCGGTGGTTTTACTATTTTTCTCACTATTCCATGGTATGCAGCATCAAAACCTGTCGTCCAAATTTTAGATTTGAAACCTTCACAAGAAATATACACAACAGGAATTTTAAATTGTTCCTGAGCTTCCTCAGCTACTCTATCTACATCATCACCTATAATGCCGGAGGCACAGGAAGTTGTTATAAAAATTGCATTAGGCTTAAATCTGTCATACGCTTCTTTTATGGCAGCCTTTAATTTTTCTCCTCCTCCATATATAGTGTCATTTTCAGTTAAATTGGTACTTAATATCCTAGCGTTTCTAAGGGGAATATTTCTTTCTATCTGGCCCACCCTATTTGTAAAATTAAAATCCGAAAAATCAGCAGAACACCCCACTGGAGCATGGTTTATAACAACTGCATCTTGTATCATAACTAATTGACACAATGCATTACCTGAACTACAGCCTAGACATTGACTGAAAAAATGTTTTCTGTCACAAAGTCTGCCTTCTTTTGCCATACTACAAAGTTCAGATGCATCCCCATAAAATCCTGTAATGGAGCCAAGTCTTGACTCTCTAATTTCAACCTCTGGTGACTGTAATTTTATATTAATACTCAACATTATTACCTCCTATAGAATTTTAACAAAAAAGACTATGCACAGCCTCAACAAGTGAGGCATGGTACATAGTCTCCAGTCTATCTGGTCAACTAAATATTATTTAAAAACGAAAACTTCCTACAGAGAAACCATAAGAAGTTTGATTACTTTTTACCTTCTCATCTTTCAGGATTTATCCTGCTGGAATTAGCACCATGAAACAAATTCAGGTTGCTGGGCATCATAGGGCCAGTCCCTTAACCACTCTTGATAAGAATATTATTTTATTAAAGACTAAATTAACACTTATTATATTATACATATATTGTTTTGTCAACAATATGCAAATGATTCAAAGGCAATAATATCTTTTTAATATCTAATTTAAATGTCTCTACCTAAAACTGCATATGTTATATTGTTATAATGTAGAATGTATACTCAAATTGTAGCTATAATACTCAAATTGTAGCTATAATATGTTCTTATTTTTTAAGTGTTTTATAACTTTAACAATAGAATGTTTTATTGTGCCATATAATAAAAACATAACTAAAAAAATCACTAGCAAAGAACAAAATATAGTTGGTAGATAGCTTTTCATTACAAATACCTACTTTCTAAATTAATAATAACCCATTTTATATGATATCATATTAACTTAAATTTAAATTATCACTCATCCTTAATCTGCAGCTGTCTTTAATATTTAAAATATTAGCCATTGACAAAAACTTAAATTGGGTATTATAATTACATTAATTTAGTAAAATCTTATCAAGAGAGGTGGAGGGGACTGGCCCTATGATACCCGGCAACCCAAATTTATTTTATTTAACGGTGCCAATTCCAGCAGGTGAATCCTGAAAGATAAGAAAAATAATTTTTAAATTTTCAAGTTGTTTTTCTTATAAAACAACTTTTTTATATTTATAAAAATAATGAATAGATTAGCTGACCAGTAAACTGGAGGTTGGATCCTATTTAGGATGCAACCTCTTATTTTTATACAAATAATTATTTAAGGAGGTCTTATGATGTCAAATGAAGGTTTAAAATTCGACACAATAAAAATAAGAGGAGGTTATAATTCTGAAGAACACAATCATTCCGTGTCAGTACCTATATATGAGACAGCAGCTTTCGACTTGGGTGGAACCGATAGAGCACAAAAATTACTGTCATTTACCGAATTAGGATTCATATATAGTAGATTGAGTAATCCCACTATATAGATATATTAGAAAAGCGCTTAGCTGCTTTAGATGGTGCTGCGGCAGCTATTGCATTAAGTTCAGGAATGGCCGCCATAACCTATACACTCCTCAATGTAGCAGAAGATGGTGGTAGAATACTTACCACCCCTTATTTATATGGAGGAACATTAGATGGACTAAAAAAAATATATCCAAAGCTAGGTATTAAAATAGACAAATTTCATGACATAAATAATGCTGAAGCACTTTCAAAACAGATAAAGCCAGATACAAAAGCCATATTTGTAGAAAGTATCAGCAACCCTAATGCCATTGTAGCTGATATAGAAACTATTGCAAAAGTAGCTCATGATCATAATATACCACTGATTGTTGACAACACACTGGCTACTCCATATCTTCTAAATCCAATAAAATACGGTGCCGATATTGTTATATACTCAGCTACTAAAGCACTTAATGGACATGGAAATGTAATTGCAGGTTTAATCCTTGAAAGTGGAAAATTTAATTGGGGCAATGGAAAATTCCCTCAATTTTTGGAACCTTATTATACTTTAAGAGGTACCGGCAATACTCCAAGAAATTTTATCGAGGTATTTCCTGAATTTCCGTTTATTTCAAGGATAAGACTAAATTATTTAAATTATTTTGGTGCAGCCTTAAGCCCCTTTGATGCATATCTTGTACTTTTAGGACTTGAGACCTTATCTGAAAGGATAGAAAAACAGTTATCAAACACTAAAAAAATAATAGCCTATCTCCAAGAAAATGACAATGTGGAGTGGATAAAATATCCTTCTTTAGTCACCAGCACTTATAAAAAACTCTCAGAAAAATATTTACCGAAAGGTGCCGGATCGGTCTTTTCATTTGGTATTAGAGGTACAGATAGTCAAATAGATGAATTCTTAGACTCAATAAAACTTTTCAGCTACCATACTAATATAGGTGATGCCAGATCTTTAATTATAAATTCACCTAAGACTACACATGGCGAGCTTACACCTAAAGAAAAAGAAATTTCAGACATACCTTATAATACAATAAGACTTTCTATAGGTCTTGAAGATCCAGAAGATCTAATCAATGATTTAGATCAGGCATTTGAAAAAACTTTTATAAAAAAATTTCCAAAAGCATTATAGATATAAGAATGTAAAGGAGTCATTATGAAAAAATTCAAAAAGATATCAATAGTTATATTTATGCTTATAACAGTATTCACCTTTTCTTCATGTGGGGAAAAAAGCAATTCTTCTTCTACGGGAACGGAAAAATATAAATACGGTAAGCTGGAAATCCAGGCTCTTGGAGGTGGAGTGTGCGGTGCTCCAGCTTACATAGCCAAAGAAAAAGGATTTTTTGCTAAGGAAGGATTTGATGTAACTCTTGTAAGTGGAACTTTTGAAGAACAAAAAACTGGACTTGCAAGTGGAAAATTTACTGTTACCAATGGTGACTTTCAATTTTTCCCTTCGGTTCAACAGGGTCTTGATATTAAAGTTATAGGCGGACTGCATAAAGGTTGTATTAAATTAGTTGTACCTCCTAATTCACCAATAAAAACTGCAAAAGATTTAAAGGGAAAGAAAATAGGTGTAGATGAAATAGGTGGAACACCTATGGCTATCACTAGCGTTGTACTGGCTAATGCAGGCATCAATCCAACCTCAGATGTCCAATGGGTACCTTACCCACTTGACCAATTAACAAAAGCTGTAGATAAGGGTGACGTTGATGCTTTTGCAGCATGGGATCCATTTGCTACACTAGCTGAACGAGATAGCAACTACCGAGTAATAACGGATATTGCAGAAGATCCATTATTCAAAGGAAAATCATGTTGTTTCTTATATGCTTCTAATAAAGAAATTAAAGATAACCCAGAGAAAATTGCTGCTCTTGTGAGAGCCTATAAAGCAGCAGATGATTGGATTGCAAAAAATCCTGAAGAAGCTGCTAAAATTGAAGTGGATAAGAAATACGTATCAACTACTGATGTAAAATTAGTCACTCAGCTTATCAAGAACTATGATTTCGAATATACTACGGATGCTGCCAAAGATGATGTTAAATATTTCGTGAAGCAATTAAATAAAACTGGATTCTTAAAAAAGGATACAGATCCTGATAAATTTGCTGATGATGTATACTATGATGTATCAGCCAAATAAAAATTAATGTAGGGAGGCTTAAAATGAGTATTTTAAGTGAATCTGTAGATTCAAAAACTATGCTTAAATCAGAAGCTTCATCAATCAACACTGATAATGTAGTTCCAATTAAAGTACCTGACACAATAAATTGGAAACCCAAATCAAATACATGGCAAATTCTGCAGATTATAGCTTTCATTATAGCTTTAATCGTGAGTTTTTCTATACCTACAGTTCAAGTTGTTAATGTTATTCCTTATAGAATAATGCTGATACTATTTATACTATTTTTAGGAATACGCTATATTATTTCATTTTTTAATGAAAAACTAAAAGCAAAAATTAATCACAAATCTCAATTTTATTTTACCATAGGAATTGGATTTTCAGTATGGGATATGTTATCTACTAAAACCAATATTTTACCGCTTCCATTTTTTCCGGGTCCAGACCAGATAGTTCAGGTACTTGTTGATGATCGAATTACACTTTTAATAAGTACGGCCTATTCCATAAGACTTTTAATTCTAGGATTTATAATAGGCACAATTCTAGGATTGGTAACAGGAATTCTAATGGGATGGTTTAGGCAGTGGTATTACTGGTTTTTCCCTGTACTTAAAATTATAGGAGTAGTTCCTGCAGTTGCATGGATACCAGTGGTAATGATAATATTTCCATCTACACTATGGTCAGAAGTATTTTTGATTGTGCTTTGTGTATGGTTCCCTGTAGCTTTTATGGCTTGTGGGGGCGTAGAAAATATACCAAAGTCTTATTTTGAAGCAGCTAAAACTTTAGGAGCAGATGAGAAGTTTTTAATATTTAAAATAGCCATACCAGGTGCCATGCCATCCATATTTACAGGCATTTATACTGCTACAGGACTCTCCTTTACTACACTTGTAGTTTCTGAAATGGTAGGTGCAAAAGCAGGCTTAGGATGGTATATAAATTGGGCCAAAGGGTGGTCAAATTATGCAAAAGTTTATGCAGCCATAGTTGTAATGGCAGTAGTTTTTTCCATTGTGCTCGCAATTATATTTAAAATCAGAGATAGGATACTTATATGGCAAAGGGGGCTATTAAAATGATACCAGTTGAAAATATCCAAGCCCAAAATAATGCTTCTATTGAAATAAATAATGTAACCAGAATTTATATAGATGCAAACAAAAATCTAGTTGAAGCTTTAAGAAATATATCTCTCAGTATTAAAGCTGGAAAGTTTATCTCATTTATAGGCCCCTCCGGGTGCGGAAAAACGACTCTTCTGAGACTTATAGCAGGGCTTGATAAACCCCAATCTGGAGAATTATTTTTAAATGATAAAAAAATAGAAAATACTAATTTTGAAAGATGCTATGTATTCCAACAGGCAAATCTTTTTCCTTGGGAAACTATTGAGAATAATATTGCCTCAGGACTGAAGGCCAGAAAAATTTATAAGGAACGTAAAAATGAAATTAAAGAATATATAAACCTTACTGGACTTGACGGATTTGAAAATTCATATCCTCATCAAGTTTCTGGCGGTATGGCCCAGAGAGCTTCTCTTGCACGTGCACTTATTAATGAGCCTAAGGTATTACTGCTGGATGAGCCCCTGGGGGCATTAGATGCCTTTACAAGAATGGACTTACAGGATAAATTAATTGAATTATGGCAAAGGAGGGGAACTACTATTTTACTGGTTACACACGATGTAGATGAGGCTATATACCTAAGCAATAGAATAGTAATTATGACTCCGCGTCCTGGAAAAATAGAAGAAATTGTAGAAGTAAAAATTAAAAGGCCAAGAAATAGAAACAGCTTGGAGTTTATTAAACTTAGAAAAGAAATATTAGATAAACTTCACATAGCTACATCACACTAAAATACACCAACTTAGCTCAAATACACTAAGTTTAGTTTTAATTTTCCCCAAAAGAGCAAAAATACCTATTTTAATAAAGGAATTTTTGCTCTTTTTAAAAACTACCCTTTTTAATAATTTTTAGAAGTATCTTTTTTTAAAATTATAAACTTTGATATAATATGTAAACACCACAGAATAGCCACTACAACCATAACATCATAACATAAATTTAATAGAAACAAATGTTTACCGAAATCGCCATAACCAGAACCTATAACCGGTAAAATAAGCTGTGAGGCTCCTGATAACAGTATAAATAATAATAGTAACATAAAGAGTCGTAAAATTTTATCCTTATTTCTCATAAAACAAATGATTATTATACAAAAATAACTAATTGAAAATAAAATAAAAATATAAATATTACGGTGTAATCCGGGATATTCATTTATAAGATTTGTCCTGAATGTATTTGCTAATTTATGTGAACTATATTGTCCCTTAATGAAGTTCCATCTTCCTAGTTCCGAAAAGTCATAAGCATTATTTGCTGAATCAACAATTCTTTTCCAAAGCCTGAGGGGATGCTTTAAATAAAAACCCAATATCTTTACAGGTGAAATATTAGGATAGAATTCCCTTAACATTTCTTCTCCCAGCGGATCATTTTTAGAATGTCTATTATAAAAAGATTTTCCATTAAAGACCACAAACTTCTTATTTAATCCAAGCTCCTGTAAATCCTTTTCTGGATTTTGGGAATCTGTTAAAATACCTAAAAAAACTGCCTGATACATATTATTTTGATTCATTCTGTCTGTCAATGAAATATAGGCAGCACTGCAAAGTATAAATACAAGTAGTGAAGATATTATAATACACTTTCTATAGGTCTTCTCTTTATAACAAATGAATAATCCTATATAAACTATAAACATAAAAATAAATAATGGAATCTCCTGTGCTTTAGATGTCAAGAAGCCTGCAGATGCTATAAAAAAATATATAAAATGTTTTGTTGATGGTTTTTCTTTTGTTATTAAATTTAAATAAGTACCTATACTCAAAAAAAAGAATACAATAGTTCCTGCTTCTCCATAGAAAGAATTAAAATAAGATATATATGATATATCTGTAAAAAATAAAATGATAATTATACCTGCTGCTACCTTTAATAAATAAGACAATTTGTTGAAATTAATTATTAAAAATATTGCCAGTAAAAATATTATTGAATAAACAAATGCCAAATATCTTATATCAAATAATCTATTTTTAAAGCCATGTAAAAATAATGAGATAAATACAGCCAATTTTAGCAGTACGCTTCCTGATACCCAATTCTTACCAAACAATAAGAATATACCTGGGCTTGATATCAGATAATTCAAATGTACAAATTTATCATAAATTTTATGATAACTATTAGATAAATTGATAAGTCCCCCATATAAAAGCAGCCTTCCAAAATCCCCATTATCACATTTACCTACAATAGGATATAAAAAAAGAGTATTTGCTAATATTACAGCTATAACTACTAAAACTATTACTTCAATAATATAGTTATTTTTAATATAAATTATTTTTCTTGTTAACCATTTCATTTGATTTAGACCTCTTTATTTTTTAATAAGTATTAAAACAACATTATTAATACATTTCTTCAAAATGACAAAAAAATCCTTCTAAAAAGAAAAAATTTAATAACTTTTTAATAATACTCAATAATTTACCAAATGCTGTGCATTAAAATTACTGTTGAAAAAATTCTTTGAAAACTATATTATTGTATATAGACACTCTATTGTATACAATATAATTAGAATTTAAGAGAGGATGGACATTTATGAAATTATCAAACAGAATTTTAAATATGCAGTTTTCACCTATTCGTAAACTGGCACCTTATGCTGCAGAAGCTAAGAAAAAAGGCATGAAAGTTTATCATTTGAATATTGGACAACCCGATGTACTAACTCCAGATACATTTTTTAAGGCAATTGAAAACTTTAAAGAAAATGTACTTCAATATACAGACTCACAAGGTATGGACGCACTACAGGAAAGCTTTATAGAATATTATAAAAAGTGGGGAACAGAGTTTACTAAAAAAGAACTGGTAATAACTAATGGCGGCAGTGAAGCCATACTTCTAACCTTTATGACAATATGTGATCCGGGAGATGAAATAATTTCTCCTGAACCTTTTTATACAAATTACAATGGCTTTGCAGAAGCAGCATCTGCAAAAATGGTTCCATACTTAACGAAAGCCGAAGATGGATTCCATTTGCCAGATAAAAAGTTAATAGAAAGCAAAATAACTCATAAGACAAAAGCACTTATGATTTCAAATCCGGGTAATCCAACCGGAACCGTATATACAGCTGAAGAACTCAGAATGCTTGCTGATATAGTTAAAGAACATGATTTATATTTAATAGCAGATGAAGTTTATAGAGAATTTGTATATGATGGATTAAAATATACTTCTACTCTCACCCTAAAAGATATTGCTGATAGAGTAATTATTGTAGATAGTATATCTAAACGTTATAGTGCCTGTGGTGCTAGAATTGGACTGGTAGCCTCTAAGAACCAGGAATTTATGCACAATATAATGAAACTATGCCAAACTAGACTATGTGTACCTACAGTAGAACAAGTTGGGGCAGCAGCACTAAAAGATACTCCTGACAGCTATTTTACTGAAACAAGAAAAGAATATGAAAAAAGAAGAAATATATTAATGGAAGGTCTTGAAAAGATTCCAGGTGTAATATGCCAAAAACCTAGTGGTGCTTTCTACATAGTTGCAAAATTACCTATCTCAGATGCAGAGGATTTTGCAAAATTCTTATTAACTGATTTTAATAAAGATGGTAAAACTGTAATGGTTGCACCTGCTGATGGTTTTTATGCTACTAAAGGTTTTGGCAAAGATGAAATAAGAATATCATATTGCATAAATTGTGATGATTTAAAAGATGCCATGAATTTATTGAAGATAGCACTAGAAGAATATAAAAAGGTTAAGAATTAATTTAAAATGCAATTTGATTAAATAAAAAAGTTTCCATACTGTTTATGGAAACTTTTTTATTTAATTATAGTTTTAAACACTACCTCTTTAACTCCCAATTGAATCTTTTCTTTTTAATCTTGAATCCAACATTCCTATATAAATTTAATGCCACATAATTAGAACTTTTTACTTTTATCATTATTCTATTAAAATCATTAGCATATACTATATTTAAAAGATAATTTAAAAGATATTTACTGTAACCTTTTCCTCTATATTTTTCTATTATACCAAAATTAACTATAACAGGAATATTGTTTTCTATTATAATCTGGCCATAGCCTATGTGTTCATTATTTCTTTTTAAAAAAGCTGACCCCTTTTCAAAATAGTAATTCTGTAGTTCCTCCATGTATATATCATCTAAAGTAAGTGGTATCCTATTGTGTTCTTGAAATATTTGATTTTGTATTTCACATCTTCTCTGTTCATCTTTTCCTTTTTTAAATACCTCAAACTCTAATTCTTTATGAAGATTTAAAGGTGTACTTTCATATAATTCTCTAAAGAGAACTAATGTACCCTCTTTTTTTTCAAATCCCATATTTTTTAGTAATGTGCAATTATAGCTATTATCTTCACATAAATATTTTACGACACAATTTTTTTTTATAGTATCTATTAAGTATATATAAGGTATCTTACTGTCTATATTTTCATCATAGGTACATGATACATTCATAGCGTTTATATTACAAACATTTTTATGCACTATATCAGTCCAAATATAGCCTATATATCTAAAATTACTTTTAACCAGCTTTACTGCTCTTCTTAAGAATATCTGTTGAGCAAAATTACATCTATCATAAACTTCAAAAAAATCCTTATTTAAAGGATTAAACAACTTTCTTTTAAAATTTAATTCTTTAAAATTATTAAAATTTTTTTTTGTCAGTCCCACACACTCATACATATAATTTTTCCCCTAAATTTATTGTTCAGAACAATAAATAAAATTTAAAATAAGAGACCATCCTCCGGCGATGATCTCCTATATATTCGAGGCTTTTACTTCTACAGCCTGTTCAAATATCCCTCTTTTTATTTCAGTGGCTGTCATATTTTTTGCATTAAATTTTTCAGTCATATAGTTACAAGCATCCCAAGGATTTATTCTATCTCCGCAAGTAAATACATCCACAGCTGCATAGCCGAGCTCTGGCCATGTGTGAATGGTCAAATGAGATTCAGATATTATAACTACCCCACTTATTCCCTGCGGGCTGAATTTATGAAATGCAACTTCTCTTACTTCTGCTCCTGCCTTTAATGCGGAGTCAACCATTATTTTTTCTATGAAATCTTTATTATTTAATACTTCGGCATCGCATCCATAAATTTCTGCCAAGATATGTCGCCCTAATTCGTTCATTTTTCACATTTACCCCCTTAGAAAAAAATATAACAATTAAATTTTATCAAAAATAATAGAAAAGTCAATATATAATGGTAATATTAAAAATTTACTTTTAAAATCTCTAATTACTTAAAGATTTCTCTGATTTCCTATGTATATCGCATAAATTAAAGTAAGTATATCTTAAAAAACACTATATATTTTATCCTTAGGTATTAAATTTTTAATGATAAATGTGAAAATTTGCATATTAAATTTCATCTACTTCTTTTACACTTAAAGCTATCTTTTCATTTTCCTTATTCACTTCTAAAATTTTTGCTTTTATCTCCTGACCTATTTCCAGTATATCTCCAGGTTTATCTATTCTCTTATGGCTTATTTGAGATATATGAACTAATGCATCTACCCCTGGTTCCAATTCTATAAATGCACCGAAGTTTGCAAATCTGACTACCTTTCCAAGAACTACACTTCCCACTGGGTATTTTATATCTACATTATTCCAAGGATCTTCCATAAGCTTCTTTAAGGACAAGGATAATTTTTTCTTTTCTCTATTTACATCCAGTATATAAACTTTAATTTTATCTCCTATTTTTAAAACATCACCTGGTTTATTTACTCTTCCCCAGGACAGTTCTGATACATGAAGAAGTCCATCAACTCCCTGCACATCCACAAATGCACCAAAATCAGTTAATCTTCTAATCTCGCCTTCTACCACTATATCTTTTTCTAGTGTATTCCATGTTTCCTCTTCCCTTTGTTCTCTTTCAATTCTTAAAATTTCTCTTCTTGAAGCTACTACTCTAGTTCCCTTTCTTTCTTGTTTAAACTCAATTATGTTAACATTTAGTTCTTTACCTACATATTGAGAAAGATCATTTACATGATATAATTCCACATGGGAGGCAGGTATAAAGACTCTAGCACCTTTGTAGTTTGCTACTAATCCTCCATTTACATCTTCTTTTACTGTAACTTTTAATGTTGTATTATTTCCACTAGCATCTTCTAATTCTCTATAAGCATTTTCCCTGTCTAATTCTAGTTTGGACAATACCACATATCCATCTTCATTTTGTCTTCTTATTACTTTAACATTTAGTTCATCTCCAGCATGAATCAATTCTTCCAAATTATCACTTTCATTTTTTGTTATTTCAGACTTTGGAAGTATACCATCTGATTTATATCCTATATTTAAAAAAGCTTCTTTTGAATTTACAGATATTACTGTGCCTTTAATTTTTTCCCCTAATATTATCTGTGTATCATTTTTATCCATATAAGATAATTGCTCATTTAACTCCAAACTTTTGTCATCACTCATTTTTAAAACTGCCTCCTTTATTATCCAATCTGGTGTTGAAGCTCCTGCTGTAACACCTATAGTTTTAATTTTATTAGCTTTAATTATATTATCAGGTATTTCTCCTGAATTTTCAACATGAATTGTATTATTGCAATTACTTTTACATATTTCATAAAGTTTAGTAGTGTTAGAACTGTTCTTCCCACCTATTACTACCATCATATCAACCTTTTTTGATATATCTTCTGCAGATTTTTGACGGAATTCTGTAGCACTACATATAGTATTAAAAGCAATAAATTCCTTACACTTCTTAGTTACTATATTCAATACCTTTTCCCAGTTGGACTGTTTTTCTGTAGTCTGTGAAACTATACACATTTTCAACGGTAAATTGTCTAAATTCAGACCATTTTTTGATATAATAGCAGTATTTTTACACCATCCATTTATACCTAATACTTCTGGATGACTACTATCACCTACTATTAATATAGAATACCCTAATTTATAATATTTTTGTACTTTTTTTTGTATATTCAAAACATATGGACAAGTAGCATCAATTATATTCACTTTTTTATTTTTTAAAATATTAAATATATTTTCTGATATACCATGAGAACGTATTACAACTACATCATCTTCTTTAAGATTATCTATACCATCCATTTTCAGAGAATATATGCCTTTTTTTTCCAGGTCATTTACTACATCATTATTATGAATCAAAGGACCTAAAGTATATATTTTCTTTTTAAATTTTTTCTGGGCATTTATAGCTTCAGTAACAGCTCTTTTTACACCAAAGCAAAATCCAGATTTATCTGCCAGCATAATCTTCATAATCTTCACCTTTATTTATGTTATTCAATGTATTTTCTTATGTAAATTGAAATAATTTCTACAACTTCATCAATAGAAAGTTTAGATGAATCTATCTCTATAGCATCTTCTGCTTTTATAAAAGGAGAGGATTTCCTATGAGAATCTGCATAATCCCTTTTAATTATTTCATCTAATATTTTATTATATTCCACAGCTATGTTTTTTTTCCTTAATTCTTTATATCTTCTATCAGCTCTCTCACTGGCACTAGCTGTAAGAAAAAATTTCAAAGGTGCATTCTTTAAAACCACAGTACCTATATCCCGTCCATCCATAACTACATTAAATTCTCCTGCCATATCTTGCTGTAACTTTACAAGCAATTTTCGTAGTTCAAAAATAGCAGCGTAATTGGATACATTATTAGTTACATTAGGATGTTTTATACTATCTGTCAAATCTTCACCATTTACAATAAGCCTATCCCCCTCAAAGTACATTTTAAGTGATTTTGTAATTTCACATACTCTTTCCACATCTTTATAACCTACTTCTTCTCTCATACACGCAAGGGTAGCAGCCCTATACATAGAACCTGTATTTATATACATAAGATTAAATCTACGAGCTACAATGCTTGCTATTGTACTTTTGCCTGCAGCTGCAGGTCCATCGATGGCTACAGATATATTCAAAATGTCATTCCGCCTTTCTTTACCTGAAAACATACTCTAAAATTTACATTATAATTTTTTGCTTATATTCCAATCCTAATTATATATTCTATAAAAAAATATAAAATCCTTTATTTATATTATTATTGATTTAATTAAATTTGTAATGTATTTTAGATTTTACTTCCTGCCAAAAATCCAGTTGATAGTGCAATCTGTATATTAAATCCTCCAGTACTCGCATCTACGTCTATTATTTCTCCTGCAAAATATAGATTTGAAACTATTTTAGATTTCATAGTGGAAGGATGGATTTCTTTAACACTTACTCCTCCTGATGTTACTATTGCCTCTTCTATAGGACGTAAGCCTTTTATATGTATAGTAAAGTTTTGTAACAAACCAGCCAAATTTTGTCTTTCTTCTTTAGTTATAGAATTGCATTTCTTATCTGGTTTTATGTTACATAAATCTAAAATTACACTGATAATCTTTTTAGGAAGTAATTCACCTAAGGAGTTTTTAAAATCTTTGTTTGAATAACTTAAAAATTCTCTCTGCAGCCTCTTATCCAGTTCCTCAAATTTAAGTGCAGGTTTTAAATTTATAACTACTTTTAGGTTTTTGTTGTTTTTTACCACCCTACTGGCACTTAACACAATAGGACCGGAAATTCCAAAATGAGTAAATAACATCTCTCCAAATTCTTTATACAAGATATTATTATTAGAATCTATTATAGATAGTTCTATATTTTTCAAAGAAAGCCCCTGTAATATTTTTATCCAATTTTCTTCAATCTCTATGGGAACAAGGGCAGGGGTAATTTTTGTTATAGTATGGCCTAAATCTGCAGCCATTTTGTAGCCATCCCCCGTAGAACCAGTTTGTGGATATGACATGCCACCTGTACAGAGTATAAAATAATCTCCATCTATCGTTGAATTATCGTCTAGTTGAATTGATTTTATAAAATTATTTTTACAAATAAATTTTTTAACTTTAGAATTAAACTTTAATATTACATTTTTTCTTAACAGTTCTTTCTCCATAGCTCCAATTAAATCAGAAGATTTATCGGATTGAGGAAAAACTCTTCCACCCCTTTCAACTTTTAGATTTACTCCAAGATTATGAAAAAATTTAAAAGTATCCTGGTTTGTAAATGAATAAAGAGAACTGTACAGAAAATGAGGATTTACAGGAATGTAATCAAAAAATTCACTTATATCCTTTGAATTAGTTATATTACATCTTCCTTTTCCTGATATGAACATCTTTTTACCTAGTCTTTCATTTTTTTCAATTAAAATGGTATGACATCCCTTATTTGCAGCAGCTATTGCTGCCATCATACCAGATGGTCCTCCGCCAATTACTACTATTTTTGTCATTAATTCATACACCTTATTTCCAACTAATTTTGATCTTTTAATGAATATACTTGATATTCTTTCCAAATTGTTTCTAAATCAGAAAAAGTAGAGGAAATTTTTTCTTTTTCTTGCAATCCTACAGCAATAATTAATGCATTAATTACACTTAATGGTGCTACTAAAGAATCTACAAAAGAAGTCATGTTACTTTGGGCAATTAAAGTGTAATCAGCTCTGGCTGCCAGAGGAGATAACAAACTATCTGTAATAGCTACCACTTTGGCATTTCTGCTTTTAGCAAAAGCTAAAGCTTCAATAGTTCTTACAGCATATCTTGGCGATCCTATACCTATTACCAGATCATCACTAGTCAAATTTATCATTTGTTCAAAAATATCACTTATTCCGTATCCTACAACTTTTACATTATCTAATATTAAATTTAAATAAAATCCTAAAAAATCTGCAATGGCAGTGGAACTTCTGAGTCCTATTATATATATCTTATCTGCCTTAAATATATTATTTACTACATCATCAAATGTCTTATGATTTATTTTTTCCAAGGTAGCCCTTATATTTTCCATATCAGATTTTAAAACACTTTTTAGTGGACTTTCTTGACTTACAAAATCATTTGATAATTCAATTCTCTGTACAGTAGTAAGCTTGTTTTTTATGAGTTCTTGAAGAGATTTTTGCAATTTAGGATATCCCGAAAATCCAAGTTCATTTGCAAATCTTACTACAGTTGATTCACTTACCCCTACATTTATACCTAATTTTGCAGCCGTCATAAAAGCAGCTTTATCATAATGTTTTAAAATATATTCAGCTATTAATTTTTGACCTTTACTCAACCTTGGAAATTTAATTTGAATTATTCTTATCAAGTCCTGATTATTAGTGCCTTCCATTTACTTCATTCCTTTCTCTCTATCCATACCAATTTTGCAATATTTATTTCATTTTAACATCTATTGAGTAAATTATCAATATAATATTCAATTGTTTATTCAATTGCTTATTTAGTAATTTTTATAAATATTTATAACATCTTTATTGTCTTCTTGGTGTACTCCAAAAGTTAAACCATAACTATTTAAATTTTTATTCAAAAAATCTACAATTTTATACATATCTTCGTAATGACTAAATTCTTTTGATGAAATTAATTTCAATTCATTCTTCATAATAAATTTCCACCTTCTTTAATTTTATTTATCCTAACGCTGTATAGCTAATATTTCCTTAACTTTTTATATATTGTATTTCTGTTTCAGTTAAATATCTCCATTGACCTTCTTTAAGATCTCCTAGCTTTATATCTCCTATAGCTATTCGTGTTAAAGCTATCACAGAATGCCCTATAGCATCACACATTTTTCTAATCTGCCTATTTTTTCCCTCATGTATTCCTATTCTGACTTTGGAACTGTTTTTACTTGTACTAATTATCTTAAACTCTGCTTTAGCTGTTATATACCCCCCTATATCTATTCCATTTTCAAATCGTTTTATATTGTCACTAGAAGGTACCCCTTTTATTGTAGCAATATATACTTTGCATTTATTTCTTCCTGGATGGGCTATATTGTTATATACTTCTCCATCATTAGTAAGTATAATAATACCGGACGTATTATAATCTAATCTTCCTATAGGATAAATTCTATCATTTACCTTTACAATATCAAGTAGTGTTTTTCTTCCCCTATCATCTTTAACAGAAGAAATGCAGCCTTTAGGCTTATTTAGTAATATATATTTTTTTTCATTTTTTTTATTTATTTTTTTATCATCTACCAAGACTTCATCTATTTTATCGTCAATTGTTGAACCCAAGTTATTTATAGTTACTCCGTTTACTTTTACTCTTCCTTCTAATATTATACTCTCACATTTTCTTCTTGAAGCTACTCCGCAAGAAGCCATATATTTATGTAACCTTTCTATCATTTTATCACCTACAATTTTAAATAATAATCACAAAATAATAAAATTAATCCTCAATAATATATCTGAGGATTAATTTTATTATTCTACTTCCTGTATACTTATCTGCCTTATATGTTTAGTGTGATTCCATTCTTTGTTATTCTTGTCCAATATTCCCTGTACCGTTATCGGTATCCAAGTTAAAGTATATATACCATAAAGTAAATACCATATGAATATCCTAAGAGAATTCTTACCGTCTAATAAAGATATACCTACTACAAATATTAGAAGATATATAATATTTCCAAGTAACATCTCAAAAAAAGTAGGGGAACCAAATATATAGGAGAGTACTACTATATTAAAAGAATACAGGATAAATATATAAAACATTTTTTTCGAAAGTTTATTTTCTAACATCATTATCAAAGGAGTAACTAAAAACTGAACTATACTAAATACCTTCCACAATATAGGCATAAATAATGAATTTACAACAAAAATATTTAACCCATGTTCATTGTTATTCTGTAAAATAGTTATAAATGCAGAAAGTCCAATCAGTAGAGTTACAAAGGGTTGTATTGTATATATAGCACAGTCTAAGGAAGTAAGATTTTTATCTCTTATGGCCTTTTTTAGAAGTTTAAAGAAAAATCTAGAAGCAACGTCTGTAAATCCTTTCATCCACCTTTTTCTCTGATGCCAGGATTGTTTTAATGTTAAAGGTTTTTCATCATATACTATTGCATTATGAGCCCACCCTACTTTGTGGCCATTTAACACTAACTTACAGGTAAATTCCAAATCTTCAGTTAAACAAGTAGCACCCCATCCCAGTTTTCTTAGTATATCTGTATTCATACAAAAACCAGTACCGCCAATTTGGTTTGATAATCCGAGATTTGATCTAGAAAGTTGAAAAAGCCTGTTTGCGGTCCAAAAAGAAATTGAATAAGACCCTGTTATCCACGAATCATTGGGATTTTTACTATCTATGTAACCTTGAACAACTTTATATCCCTGACATAATTTATAGTTCATTTCCATTAAAAAATTTTTTGAAACTAAATTGTCTGCATCAAAAATAGCTATAGAATCGTACTTCTTATCCATTTCAAATATTTTACCAAACATCCATTCCAGAGCATATCCTTTTCCCTTTTTGTCTGGAACTTTTCTTTCAAATACATTCACATTATATTTTTTGGCTATAGCTGCCGTATTATCATCACAATTATCTGCAATGACAAAAATGTCATACATATTTTTAGGATAATCGATATCCTGTAAGCTCTCTATTATTTTTGCAATAACCATTTCTTCATTATGAGCTGCCACCAACAATGCAAAAGTGTTTTTAGGAACACATTTTTCAGCACCATTATCTTTTTTCTTATAGAGTCCAAATAAAGAAAGTACTAGATAATACATTGTGATTGTAAAAACTGATATTTGAAAAATAGCTGTAAAATTAAAAATAAATTCTTTCATCACAAAAATCCTTCCTTTAATATATTTATTCTATTGTCCTCTAACAAATAGACATAAAATACCGTATATCATAATACCACAAATTTTTAATTATGTAGTATATGTCGAAATATTCTGACTAAAAAAATTTATACACACAAAATTTCTAGATTCATAAAAATCAAAATACTTTTCCAAATTGAGTATATATATTTTTTAAAATTTATACCAGAGTGAGCTTATACAAGTCATCTCTCCTATGCTTCAGGAGAGGCAGAGATTCTCTCACCTCATTTATATAATCTAAATCTATCTCTGATAATAGTATTCCCTCTTTTTCGTCTAATATATTTACTATATTGCCCCATGGATCTGCTACAAGAGAATTTCCATAAGCTATATAAGAATAATTTACATTTCGTGCAGGTGATATTCCCACCATATAAAGTTGATTTTCTACTGCAGAACTTCTAAATAATATTTCCCAGTGAGAAGGTCCCGTAGTAGTATTAAAAGCTGCAGGAATAAATATAATTTTTGCACCCTTAAGTGCCATAATTCTTATAAGTTCCGGAAACCTTATATCATAGCATATAGCTACACCTATTTTGCCCCATTTTGTATCTAATATAGTAACTTTATTGCCAGCAGTTAAAACTTCTGATTCTTTAAATGTTATTTTATCTTTTATATCTATATCAAATAAGTGTACTTTTCTATGCTTGCCTATTACTACTCCTTTATCATCAAATACGAAAGAAGTATTATATATATTACCTCTTTCGTCAACCTCTGGTATAGAACCTCCTACCAAATATATTCCCATTTCTTTTGCTGTAGATGACATCATATTTAAAGTTTCTTCTTTACAATTGTCCATCTCTGCATATTCTCTAAAATGCTTAATATTATATGGGCAATTAAACATTTCAGGCAGTGCTACTATATTGGCCCCTTTCTTAGCAGCCTCATATATCATTTTTTTTGCTTTCTTTACATTGTCACTTTTAGAAGATTTTAAAACCATCATTTGGCATAAGCCTATTTTTATCACAAAAACACCTCTTTTAAATTAGCTTTATATATTTATCTGAGCGCTGTCTATAGTATTACATATATATACTACCATTAATTATAATTTATTATTATAGACTATTCAACGATGGATAAAAATTTAATACTTAAGATACAATTTTATAATTAATTTTATAATACAATTTATTTTATATACTATAAAAACTATTGATTAAAGATAATGTACATTATATAATTTTTATATTGTTAGATATAACCTAAACTATTATGAACAGGAGAACAATTAATGAAACAACATTTCCTTTCTAGAACCGAACTATTGTTCGGAAAAGAAGCTATAGAAAAATTGAAACATAGTACCGTAGTAATATTTGGATTAGGTGGTGTGGGCAGCTTTGCACTGGAAGCTCTAGCAAGAGGAGGCATAGGTCATATTGTTATAGTAGATGATGATACTGTTTGTTTAACAAATATAAATAGACAGATACAAGCAAATTTACATACAATAGGAAAGTATAAAGCAGACCTTTTAAAGGATAGAATCTTAGATATAAACCCTAATTGCAAAGTAGAGTCTTATAAAATATTTGTAGAAGAAAATAATATAGATCATATTATACCAGATAATGCCGATTATGTGATAGATGCTATTGATACTATATCTTCAAAAATATCTCTAGTAGTATGGTGTAAAAATCACAATATAAATATAATTAGTTGTATGGGTACTGGAAATAAACTAGATCCTACTAAATTTAAAATATCCGATATTTATGATACAAAGATATGTCCTCTAGCTAAAGTAATGCGACATGAGCTTAGAAAGCGAGAAATAACAAACTTAAAAGTATTGTATTCAGAAGAGATTCCCAGAAAGCCTAAAATAGAAGAGGTAATAACTTGCAAAGAAGGTTGTGTTTGCACCGGTGGTTCAAAAAAATGTTTGGTGAAACGCCAAATACCTGCAAGTAATTCTTTTGTACCTCCTGTTGCGGGAATGATAATAGGCGGTGAGGTAATTAAGGATATACTGTCATTAAATTAATTTTTAATATATCTTAATTAAGCTATTATAAGGTTCAGATGAATAAAAACATTCCTTATGAGTAAAAACCCTACCTGAACCTTATAAGGACTTACAAAAGCACCAAATAGAGTGCTTATCCCCCACTTTGAAGAAGCTGGGTGCAGCTTCCTAAACATATTTATTCAGGATAATTAAGATTTTTTTCACTAATGTTATTTAGCACATCTTCTAAATATTTTTTTGCCAAATATTTAGCCATTGGTAAATTCATGTCAAGATAGTTTCCACAATCTCTTGCTGACGCACCTGGAACTTCACCATTATATTCTGCAATAAATTGAAACATCTCTTTAACCAAGTCTATAATTTCCCTTGATTCAAATTCCTTATTATCCCCTAGTAATAAATATAACCCTGTTCTGCAACCCATAGGTCCGAAATAAACTATTTTATTGCCATATTCACTATGATTTCTCAAAAAGGTTGCCCCCAAATGTTCAATAGCATGCAATTCAGCAGTATTTATTACCGGTTCAAAGTTTGGTCTTGTCATCCTAATATCAAATGTAGTTATTACTGCCCCATTAATATTATCTATGCGTGAAACATATATTCCAGGCAGCAGCTTCAAGTGATTAATTGTAAAACTAGTTATCTTCTCCATATTTATTCTCCATTCTATTTTTATTGTTATAATTTCTAATATTTCTTCTCTTTAGTTTCTTTTATAATTATATTATATATTTTTGTGTTTTTCTAATTTTTTTGGTTTACTTTCTTTTTAATTTACATAATAGTTATAATGTAAATTAAATTGTCTATAAAAAATAAATATCATTAGTTTATAAAATACTAACAATATTTATACTCTGAGGTTCATTTTTTTTCCCAAAATAAACAAGATACAAACATTCCTATTATCATTACACCTAGTATGGTTTCTGTCATAACTAAAACCCGTACAATCATAGAATTAGGTAAAATATCGCCATATCCCAGTGTAGTCATAGTAACAGCGCTAAAATACATGAAATTCCATATAGGGTATTTAAAATTTCCGTTCACTATAGCCCTCAGTACTAAAGGACTATCATCTAGAAAAGATATAGAATTCTCCATAAGTTTTGGAAAATAAAAATTTAAAGGATAATAAAAATAATCTTTTCTAAAAAGTTCATTATGTAGTAATGGATAATCATTTACCCAAAGGTATTTAATATCTACCCTTTCAAATTTATTCTTATCATTCTTTTTATAACTTTTAAACTCTTTATATTTCTCCTCTTCATTTATTTTATAAAAACATATTTTTAACTTATAACTATTGAATTTACTGCTTACTTTATCTTCTCCTAAATTTTCTACACTAATATGTGTAATACCTTTACTTTGAAGCAGCATGTAATAATAATTGGCCCAATTTTCCCCTAAAATTTTGTCAAAAGCAAATATATTTACAGAAAAAGAGGAATTCAAAGTTTCTAATTTTGCAATAGGCCTCTTATATTCATTAGAAGCTATTAAATACTCTATGGTATTTTTAAATTCTTTACTATACATGGGAATATTCAAGCTTTTTCTGAAAACTTCCACTTTTGTATTCATATTTATATCATTTTGAAATATAAAGAATTCTCCATGAGAGTCATTTGCAATATGCCAGTAAATAAATCCAAATGAAAACAATATACTTATATAGGATAATGCCAGTATAAATAAAATAGTTTTCTTTTCAAGTTTATGTAAACCAATAAACCATCTCATAACATACCTCTACTAAAATAGATATATATATTTATACTGGCATAAACAGTTTATTATCACATTTAAACAATAATTTTTTATACTTAGCCATAATATTTTTTATTGTAACCTTGTCAATTTGCTAACACTTTCAATTTCTGCAAAGCGAAGGTGTTAGCAAATTACTACACTTTTAAATGCTTTTAATTTTCTATTTAATTACAATAATCCCTTATATAATCATTAAAATCCCACAGATGCAAGAAACGTTCTGCACTGTTATAACCTGAGGTAAATAGTTTTAATCTTATTTCTTTAGATATACTAAACTCTGTAGCCTTAACCCCAAGAGTTGGAATAAAAACAGTTCTAACTGCATATTTGTCTTTTACATATATATCCTCATTCTTATCTAGCATAGTTTCCATTATATCAAATAAATATGAAATGAAATCAGTTCTTTTAGATTCCTTGTAGCTTACATCATTCTTTACCAGTTTAAAGCCTATAGTAGGCCATGCCGGAACTTTTTCTTTTTCTGTATCAAATATCCAAATAGGGAAATTACTAAGTATACCCCCATCAACTACATAACTGCAGCCTTCTTTATGGTAAAATTTTACTGGTTTAAAATATAAGGGTATACTAATGCTCATTCTCACTGCCTCGGATATTTCAAATTTCATAGGGTCTATCCCATAATTCTTTATATCATCTGGCAATATCAACATAGTTTTTTTTGTTATATCTGAAGCTATTATTTTAAGAGGGGATTTTCCATCTACACTTATATCTCCAAAAGTTAGCTTACCTTTTTTAAGAATTAATTCTCTTATATATTTTTCTACAGCATCTGAGGAATATATACCCTTGTCTTTAAAAAATGAAATAGATTTTCTAAGCATAGGAAGTTCCCATATTTTTTTCTTTTTAAAAAACATTTTTTCGTCTAAATTTATCATTATATCTTTCAATTCTTCTCCTGTATATCCTACTGCTAAAAGCGCAGCTATTATTGCCCCCGCAGAAGTTCCTGCAAACCTATTCCATTTGTATCCCATCTTTTCAAAATAGCATACTGCTCCTATAAGACCTATTCCTTTCATTCCCCCGCCTTCAAATACAGCATCTGCTATCAATAAAATCACCTCAATAATATAAATATGTAAATGGACAAAAATAAGCTACTAAAAAAAACTGAATATTATTTAAAATAAGTGGAAAAATATATTTATATCTTAAATAAGGAGGATGGTAGAATGAGAATTGAACTCCACTATAGGGGTATAAAAAATGCCAATATAGCCATAAAAGAACTTAAACTTAACGGTTTTACTAATACTGCTCTGGATTTAAGTGACAATTATATAGATATGGATACTATTGATAATTATAATTCAGAAATAAATTTTTCGAATATAATAAATTCTGGAGGTTTCCCGTATAATTCACATCCTGGAAGTCCCATATTGGGTGGTTTCGGCAGTTTCAGAGAACTTGAAAATACATGTTATAAAGTAATAATTGATTCTGATTTTATTACTACCGATGATATCAGCAAGTTAAATCAGATTGTAAAAGAAACTGGTGGGGAAATTAAGGGATCCATTTCACCTTCGCCGTCCAGCGAAATAACTGAACCTGAATTTTTACTTTAGCCGTCTGTTTTAATGATTTTTAGTTTACTTTAAGTTTTATATACATAATATTTATTATTTATACTAATTGTATATACTTCAAACAACAAAATATCCTGTTAATTATCAAGTGATTCTTAGGTTTAGATGGAGTTTACTTATAAGGATGACTCTCTCCAGCTGAACCTTATTAACAGTATTCTTAGTGTCTTCAGCACTTAGAATACGTTATCCTTTAGGGGAAGAACTTATCCAGGCGCGTAGCAGTGCTTATCCCCCACTTTGATAGAAAAGCAGAGAACCAAAATTTTTAATTTTGTGTGAATCGCTTTCACAGAGTGCGATGGGGGTGTTAGCAATGGTAGCGATCGGATAAAAAGGAACTAGAATCCTCAATGATATTCTAGTTCCTTTCCTCTCTTGAAATTACAAGGGCTGCTGCTCCTATAACACCCGCATCTGTTTTCAAAAATGCTGGAAGTATTTTTGTATTATCGCTTACAACTTTAAAACATCTCTTTCTTACCACTTCTTTTATCTTTTCAAAAACAATTTCCCCTGCTTTTGAAACTCCCCCGCCTATTACTACTACTTCTGGATCTAAACAAGTGATTACATTAGCTACACATATACCCAGGTAATTTAAAGCTGTATTTAGTATATCTTCTGCTATACTGTCCCCTAAGTTAGCTTCCTTAAAAACTTCTTTTGAAGTTATGTGTTTATATAGGGAAAGTGAAGTATTATATCCTTTCTTTACAGCCAGTCTTGCTTCTCTTGCTATAGCAGTTCCCGAAGCAAGTACTTCTGCACATCCAAAATTACCACAATTGCAGAGAGGTCCGTCTCTTTCCAGCGTCATATGACCTATTTCCAGTGCATTTTTTGTATTTCCCCTATATATATGTCCATTTAGTATGGCTCCTCCCCCTATTCCTGTGGAAACAGTTATAAATACCATATTTTCAGTTCCCTTTCCAGCACCAAACATGTATTCACCCATAGCTGCAGCATTTCCATCATTATCTAAGAATACAGGAATTTTAAAACGATTCTTTAGAGGTGTTACAATATCAAAATTTTTAAAAGGTAAATTAGGAGTATATATAATCTGTCCTTTATCTATATCAAGTGGTCCTGGAGCACCTATTCCCATACACACTATTTTTTCGCCGCTGACTCCACAATAAATTACCTTTTCTACAGCTTCTATTATGCTGCTTAATATATGTTTTTCTCCCAATTCTGCTTTTGTAGGCAAAGTATGCTTACATATTATTTTCCCTTGAAAATTCACTAATGCAGTACATATTTTAGTGCCGCCTAAATCAACTCCTATTACATATCTTTCTTTTAAATCTTTCAAATTAAATTTCCTCCAGACAATCTAATTTATAAATTCTAGTCTCATAAGGCTTTAGTATAAATTCTGTTATGCAGCTCTCTTCATTTACATCATAATTTCCTAATAATAAATTTGAAAGTTTTAGTTTTATTTTATCATATTTATATAATACCTCTTCTCTACTTAAATTACATATTACAATAGCTTTTTCACTTTCTAAACTTCTAATATATGCATATACTTTGTCATCGTCTTTTAAAATCAGTTCATAGCCCCCGTAAATAAACACCTTATGCTCCTTCCTGATACGAATCATTCTTTTATAAAAATTCAGTATAGAATCGGGCTCTCTTAGTTCATTTTCTACATTAATTTTCCTGTGATTTTCATTTACCGAAAACCACGGCACACCTGAAGTAAACCCTGCATTTTTAGTATTATTCCACTGCATAGGGCTTCTAGAGTTATCTCTAGAAGATGCCCATAATATTTTAAGTATTTCTTCTTTTGACATTCCTTCTTTTAATTTGTCATAATAAAAATTTCTACTTTTTATATCATCATATTCTTCAATATTTTTTAATTTTATATTAGTCATACCTATTTCCTGTCCTTGATATATAAAAGGAGTACCTTTCATGAAAAAATACATAGCGGCAATACAGGTAGCACTCTCTCTTAGATGCTGTCCTTCATCCCCTAGGATAGAAACAATACGAGGTAAGTCATGATTTTCTATAAATAGTGCATTCCATCCTTTGTTCTCCAGTACCTTCTGCCATTTAGATAGAATTTTTTTTATATCTAATATGTTCATTTTACAGTATGACTTCAATTCAAATAAATTCAAAAGTTCAAACTGAAATATCATATTAAATATTCCATCTTCTTCATTTACCCAAAGGGGTGCTTGTTCTGCAGTAACCCCATTTGCCTCTCCTACAGTAACAATACTGTATCTATCAAAGGTCCTTTCTTTAAGTTCCTTTAAATAATAAAAAATCCCCTGAACGTTAGTATACTTTTCAAAAGCATCTGCATATCTCTCCCCTTTAACATCTGGTATCCTTTTATCCAGCATATCTTTTTTAATATGGCTTATAGCATCTATCCTAAAACCATCCACTCCTCTTTCAAGCCACCAATTTATCATATCATATATTTTCTCACGCATTTTACTGTTTTCCCAATTTAAATCTGGCTGATTTTTAGAAAACAAGTGAAAATAGTACTCTTCAGTATTTCTATCATATTCCCAAACAGAACCTCCAAATATACTCTTCCAGTTACTAGGTTCTGCATTTTTCACCCCCTGTTTCCATATGTAAAAATTTCTCTTTGAATTATTCTTACACTTTCTTGATTCAATAAACCATGGGTGCAAATCACTAGTATGATTTATAACTAAATCAATTATAAGTTTCATATCACGTACATGAACCTGCCTTAAAAGCTCATAAAAATCATCCAGCGTTCCAAATTCTCTAGAAATATCCATATAATCGCTAATATCATAGCCATTATCACAATTAGGGGATTTATACATGGGAGAAATCCATATTGCATCAATGCCTAAATCCCTTAAGTAATCCAATTTTGAAATTATACCTTTTAAATCTCCTATGCCATCTCCTGTAGAATCCATAAAACTTCTTATATATATTTCATAAAAAACTGCTTCTTTCCACCAAAATCGTTCCATTATAATACACCTCTTATAATATTATAGTATGACATATTATATACTTCTTTAGTATATCCATTTTTTATTATGTTAAAAAGTAAAATGAATCTTCAAATGAAGGCATTAAAAAAAGGTATCCCAATAACTTAGATATCTTTTTTTAAAAAATTTTCGTTTAACTTGTCTTTTAAAAACAATAAAATTATTATGTAATAATATTGAATTTTATTATCAATTATATATCTATAAAAAAGTTCATCAGCTAATTATCTACTTTATACTTCCCTAACTATAACCTTTTGTGCCATTCCCCTTCCAAGTGCAAGTCTCGTTTCCCCTATTTTTATGATTAGAGGCCCTTCATCATTTCTAACCATTTGTATAACTATCCCCTTATTCAATCCCATCTCTATTATTTTTTTGCATATACGTTCACTGCCTTGTATATTATTAATTTCAGCATATCTCCCTATAGCCACGCCATTTAATGGCATCATAACATAGCACCTCTTTCATTTACATTTTTATTTAATAATTTAAATTACAGTTTTAAAATACAAAAACAACTAGGTAAACACCACCCAGCTGTTTTTGTATTTTAATGTTGATGATTTTCAGATTTATTGCAGCCAGAGCAACCGCAGCCACAACCACTGCCCCCTTTACGGGACTTATAAGTCTTATATCCAGCAAATCCTATTATGCCAAATAAAATTACTCCAACTATAACTGTAGACATATCATACCACCGCTTCCTGTTTTTTAGAATCACTAACCTTATTATTAACCTTAACAGGTTTTCTAACCAAGAGGTAAATCAATACACCAACTAGAACAATAGCAACAGCTGTACCTACGCCAAACCTACCACCTGTAAATAATGAACCTAGCTGATATACAATCAATGCAATAACATAGGCAAATCCAGTCTGATAACCAATAGTAGCCCATGTCCATTTTGCTGAGGCCATTTCGTTACGAACTGCACCAATAGCAGCAAAACAAGGAGCACATAATAAGTTGAATATAAGGAATGTGTAAGCCGAAAGAGGAGTAAATGCCGTTCGAAGAGTACCCCAAACCTGTGCACCATTTTCGCCTGCATCAGCAAAACCATATAGAATACCAAAAGTTCCCACAACATTTTCTTTAGCTATTAATCCAGTTATTGAAGCCACAGAAGCTTTCCAGTTATCCCACCCAAGTGGAGCAAATAAAGGTGCAAGTACATGTCCAATACTAGCAAGTATGGATTGTTCTATATCCACCATTTTAAAAGTCCAGCTAAATGAGCTTAATAACCAAACACCAATAGTAGCAAGGAGTATTACAGTTCCTGCCTTCTTAACAAATGCTTTTGAACGCTCCCAAGTATGAATGAGAACACCTTTAGCACCCGGTACATGATATACTGGGAGTTCCATTACAAAAGGAGCCGGATCTCCTGAAAAAATCTTTGTCTTCTTTAGAATAATACCTGAAATAATAATAGCGGCAATTCCTAAAAAATATGCAGAAGGCGCAACCCACGCAGAGCCTGGAAACAAAGCTCCTGCAATTAAAGCAATAATAGGTATCTTTGCACTACAAGGTATAAAAGTGGTAACCATAATTGTCATTCTCCTATCAAGCTCATTTTCAATGGTTCTACTTGCCATAATACCAGGAACGCCACAGCCTGTCCCGATAAGAATTGGAATAAAAGATTTTCCTGACAATCCAAATTTTCTAAACAATCTATCCATAATAAATGCAATACGTGCCATATACCCGCAATCCTCAAGTAATGCAAGACATAAGAATAATACCATCATTTGGGGAATAAAACCAAGTACAGCGCCTACACCGGCAACAATACCATCTAGGATAAGAGAATTAAGCCAGTGAGCAGTACCTATAGATGTTAAGAAATTTGCCACTGCATTAGGTACAATATCAGTAAACAAAACATCATTTACCCAATCTGTCATCCATGATCCTATTGTGGAAATAGAAAGATAATAAACAAGGAACATAATTCCAGCAAAAATAGGTAAAGCTAGAATACGATTGGTTACAATTTTATCAATCCTATCGGAAATTGTTAGTTTAGTTCTATTCTTCTTATGAACAGTTTGTTTTACAACTTTGCTTATATAAGAATATCTCTCATCTGTAATAATACTTTCACTATCATCATCAAATTTTCTTTCACATTCATCTATAATACCCTCTATGCGTTCTTTTAAATCATCTGGAAGAGTTACCTGCTCCTCTACTTTCTCATCCCGTTCGAATAATTTTATAGCAAACCAACGGGCATTTAGACCATTTAAATTACCTTTCACAATATCTTCAATTTCCCATAGAGCACTTTCTACTGTCTTTGAAAAAGTATGGCCTGGAGAAGAAACAGCTTTTACTTTGGCAAGCTCTATTGCTTTTTCCGCTACTTCTTTAGAACCAACACCCTTTAATGCAGATGTTTCAATAACTTCACAGCCAATAGCTTCTCCTAATTTCTTTATATTTATAGTATCTCCATTTTTACGAACCATATCAATCATATTTATAGCCATAACTACAGGTACACCAATTTCCATAAGCTGCGTAGTAAGATATAAGTTTCTCTCAATATTGGTACCATCAACAATATTAATAATACAGTCTGGCTTTTCATTAATTAAATAATTTCTTGAAACTACTTCCTCCAGAGTATAAGGAGAAAGAGAATATATACCAGGTAAATCTTGAATAATAACATCTTTGCGGCCTTTAAGTTTACCTTCTTTCTTTTCCACAGTAACACCAGGCCAATTGCCCACGTACTGGGAACTGCCTGTTAAATTATTGAACATAGTTGTCTTACCGCTATTTGGATTACCAGCAAGAGCAATTTTAATTGACATTTACATCCCTCCTAATTGGTGTCAATTGTTTCAAACTTATAGTTTTTAATTAAGTATTAATCTAACTGACCTCCACTATTAAGGCTTCTTCTTTTCTGAGACTGAGCTCATAACCTTTTACATTAATTTCTACCGGATCTCCAAGAGGAGCTACCTTACGCACATAAACTTCAGTACCCTTAGTCAAGCCCATATCCATAAACCTTCGTTTAATGGCACCTTTTCCATGCACTTTAACAATAGTGACTGTTTCACCACATTTGATGTCCTTTAATGTTTTCATGTGTCTACCTCCTTTCCTGTTACTAATATGCTATACAATAATCCTCTTTGCCATAGATTTATTTAAGGCAATACGGGCATCTTTGACGTTTACAATAAGATTTCCGTACATCTCAGCTACTACAGTTACATTCTCCCCAAGAACAAATCCAAGATGCTCCAGATGGCGACGAGTATCATCATTACCTAAAATATTTTTAATACTGCTTGTTTCTCCTACTTTTGTCATTGTAATTGGCATCATAATATACTTCCTCCTCTTTTACAAATTTTACAAAAACCATAATAAATCTTATTTATTTTCTAAGCCATTTTTCATTAGCTAAAGTTATGATAATGACATTCAATATCACCTATTATTATTTATTATAATACACTATTTTTTTTTTGTAAACATTGTATATAAAATTGTTATTTTTTTTTCAAAAAAATCATCACCACCCGTAAAACGGGTGGTTTGCTCAGCCCTATAAGGGCATGTTACTGGCTGTGCTACTCGCAC
>NZ_JBJHZX010000018.1:0-101347 GCF_045310515.1 Candidatus Clostridium eludens
CACATACCTTCTATACACTTATATGTTATAACTTCTCTTTCAACCTTACTAAGTGAATTTAAAGCTCTATCAGCCTGTTCTACTTTTGTTTCCATAATTTTTATTCTATTATTCAATAAATTTAATTTATCGTCTGTATGTTCTATTCTACAACCATCATCACCCAAGCCCTTATATTCCTCTTTTAAGCTCTCAATTCCGGCTTTTATACTCTTATACTTGCGCAACCATTTTTCAGCCTCCGATATCCTATCGAATTCTTTTTTATTCATGTCCATACCTCCCAGATAAAATAAAAAAGGCACCACTCCATTCACGGAATAGTACCTCCCTAATAGGTGAGTCCTATAATTTTTCTTTATATTTATTCATTAAATTGATGCTTAAATCTCCATCTGTATGTTTTATGTTTATTTGGAACTCATATTCATATTCTTCCTCTGATTCATTGGTAGAAGTTTTCTCTGTACTTCTATCTTTCGTTTTGACCTTAGATTTTTTAAGCTCCTTAATCATTTCTGATTTTTCAGTAACATCCATAATCCTCTGTGACCTTGCTATGGCCGTATACTGGATTATTATATTTTCCCAGAGCATATCTAAAGTATCCTTTATCATAATATCTTGCACCACCTCCATTGTTTCTGGAGGAAAAATCTTAGAAAAAAAGCCATGAAATTCAGCTTCCTTGTTCCGTTTTGCAAATTGATTCTTAGGATTATGATTACCACTTCTTATCCGTTGATTTTGAATACCTTTTGACTGTTTATCACGTTTGGAACGTTCCATCCAATTTATCATCCCATTTATCTTTATTCTCCCACCCTCTTATGGTTCCAGGTGAAAGATCCAACATCTCTGCAATCTCTACTAAATCAATATTTCCACCATTCTCTTTGTAAATATCAAAAGCTTTGTCTCTGTTCGGACTTCTCTGCCTTGGCATGTCTACACTGTCACCACCTGCCTATTCGTTTTGTTTTGGATTTTTAGATAATCACTATTGCCATTCCTCATCAATTCTTAAATATTTTCTAATTTCCTTTTTAAGGGCTTTTAGAGTATTTTCATGACTAATTCTTCTCCTATTAAATTTATTATAAATACCATCAATATTAATTTTTTTATAGTTATCTAGCTTAGAAAATTCAATTGCAAAATTTTCTATAGTCTCTTTTATATGTTTAGTGAAGTTAATATAGATTTCTTGAGTTAGATTATTTAACAAATTTACAATTATACTAGGTAATAGTGGATTGCTAGCATACTCCCTTAATTTATCTATTATATCTAAATACTGTTTTGTATAACCTAATAAATTAATTTTAACTTCTCCTTTTTTCAAATCTTGATATTTCTTTTTTAAATTTTCTTTGGTATTGCTAGTATCTTGAGACTTTTCTTCAAATGAAGATACAATTTCTAATTCTTCAATAATACCATCATTATTACGAATAATGATATCCCCATATTTTATATCTTCTATATGTTTTTTTAATTCTTCATTATTTGCAAATACATAGCCACAATCTATTAATAATGAATATAAATTAATAGATATTATATCTAAATACATTTTGATTTCATTTTCATTTAAATACTGAGTTATATATTTTAGTATCTCTATGAAAGTATTTGTTTGTATATGTATTACTTCTGATTTCATTGGTTGTAGTAAAGTTTTTTTTGCCTTTATGTAAGTTAAAAATGAAATAACAGTCGCTGTAAGTGTTAATATTATTGTACATATATCTTTAATCCAAGATATATTTTGCTTAATAAAATATAATATATAACTCATCTCCTTTTGTTTAAAATTTCTACAAAAGAAGCCAATATCCTTCATCTATCGTTCATCATTATCTGACTTAATTCTCATTTAAGTAACTTTTTTAATAAATCAAATACACCAATACTTGTCTTTCTATAAACTTTATTATAAGCAGCCTTTTTCGGGTTATTAATCCATCCCATACCTTTCTTACTGTATAACGGATTAATACTTCTTTTGAGTGCCCTTTTAGCCCTCCCTGTTGTCCTAGCCTTCAAACTTCTCTTAAGGCTTGGCTTTCTTATACCCATTTTCATGACATTCACCTCAGAGTATATTTTCTACATTTAAGAATAAATTCCTTCTATAAGTAGTATTTAATCTCAAATTTACTTCACCCTTCTAACAGCACCCTTGACCCTCCTGTATCAGTCATGCCGCATAAGTTTCTCTATATCAGAAAAGGAGAGGTATTCGCCTCTCCTTGGTTTGTCTTTATTTAATTTTTTATCTTGATTAGGCTTTTCTTCTATAATTCCTCTTATCTTCATACATGTCATCCTCTTATTTTATTCGCATTATTCACAATACATATCCTTAAATAAAAAATAAATGCCCTAGATGACAAGCATTTATTTTTTTCTCTAAGTTTTAATAACTTAGGACACTTTTATTGTACATGCTAATTGTCACCATAATATGTATTGAATGTTAAATAATATTTACATTTTAAATATATGTTAATATAAAATAACCACCCTAGATAATAGGCACTTACTTTTTATTTTAGTTATCTTCCTACCCTTCATCTATTTTCCTTTATACAAAAGAGTATATCTGAAAACTAAGTATTTATTAACGTAAAAAGGAGATACGTTAAACAGATATACCCTTAACAAGTGATTATCTGGAGTTTAATTCACTTATTTATATATATGCCTAACCTCAATACCTCAATATTTAAATACATTTTTTGGATTGTATTCACAAATTTACTATTTCTCTCATAGTATGCATTGTAAATAAATTTACGGAGGCATTTAATGAGTATTAGTGATTCTAATAACAACACCGATAAAGAAAAATATGAAAATTTCTATCATCCTGAAGCTTGCATGCATTGTCCATATCATTCAATACCTTATGATCAATCAATAGAGGATCAATATATAGACGCAGATGCAGATGATAACGACTTCGATGATGACTTTGAGCCTGGATATAGGCAAGGAGATCCCAGAATACGTAGACGTAGACGTAGACGCAGGCGTAGACGCAGACGTAGACGTAGAATGCATATGCCTATGACATTTGCTCTAGCCCTAATCCCCTATGATGATTACGACGATTGATATTAGTATCAAAAAAGTATTGTACACTCTCTAAAAATACATTTAGTTTATATACTATAAAATTTTGAACAAAAATAAGCACTAGTTTATATTAGTGCTTATTTTTCACAGTCTCCATAACAGAAAAATCGTTGTTTTGTTTTTATTGGGTTACTATTAGAATACTTATTATATGCACAAACTGTCCACATTATACACAATATTCTGTTGATAACTATTTTTAAATAAAAATAAGCACCCTAAATGACGGGTACTTACTTTTAGCAACATTATTTTTTAAGGAGTCTAATTTAATATATCAACTTTTGGCAGTTGCATTTAAGTTTAGAGTGCCCTGCAACCACAGACACTATTTAAAATTTACATTTGGGGTATCCATTACAAACTATTTATTTAATACTAAGGTTTATCTAATAAAGATATTTATAATTATATACAGTGTTTATTACAACTTAATGACATATTGATTAATTATTTGTAAATAATGTGAAATACATATAAATTTATACATGGCTTATTATTAAATAATTACTTTAAAGTGACATTCTCTAAATCAAATGTACTCTCAACTGGTTGTTCATATTGCACAGTTACTTGTGCTTTTCCAGCAGAATCCTCATATATTCCTTTTAAAACTCCTTGCTTAGTGGTACCATCGCATAACTTAGCTTCTACAGTAGCATCTAATTTAAAATCTTCTTTTACCATTTTATCTTCTCCTTTATCCTGACTTAGCCATGTATAAATTTTATTGCATAAATAAAAGAACACCTAGCTTTTAACTAGATGCCATACACAATATATAGTATTAATTTTTATTTACGGTTTCCCGTATTGGCAGCTATATTTAGAGACTATAGCCAAACCTATATAATTAAGAAAGAACAATTCTATATTTCATACCGTTACTAAAATCAAAAATCAATTCTTTGTCACTAAAACTAATCTCCAAAACTCCATCTTCCGTTATTGTGACCATCAGAGCAGTAGACTTTACCCCAACATCATGCCCACAATCTTCTTCCTTAGAATCTTCTATGCAAAGTATCCTCTCTATTTTATTACTGTTTATAATATTACATGCTTCTTTAAAAGAAATGTCCATATTTTCCCCTATACATTCTCTTTAATATTATCCTAATACATAGTACTATTTCTTTTAAGTAAAAGCAAGGCTCCATTTAACCTCGGAGCCGCAGGTATATTGGGAAGATTAGTTATGAGCTACTACCAGCGTAGTCCCTGATGTTCTCACTATAACTATCATACTACATTTTGGCAATATTTTAATTCCAATCTAATTCCATTTTGATTCCTAAATAATTCCTGAATAATTCCAATATTTCTGTTTTACAAGCATAAAAACACTGCAAAATTCAGTTTTGAATAATACAGTGTTTTAAAAATCATTTAGTTTTTAGTAATCTGAATATACTATACTAATATTTATATTTACTACATTTTCCATATCAAACTCCTACCAAATTTTCATGGTTCATTGCCTGTGGAGGCTGTTCAAACCATTCATTATCAATCATGATATTTACACCATCTTTAGAATACTCCATAGCTTCATCTAAGTATTTTCTATATGTAGTCTTCAAGTCACTTCTCATTATATTTGCCAATGCTAGCCCTATACTACCTATCTTTAACCTGTACATTATAGAAATTTTACTTAACATAAGTTTATCTGAAAATGGTGAAATTGTTGAGTCAGTTACATATGAATCTGAAGAACTTCCAATTGGAATACCTTCATCTATTAAGAATGAATTGAAACCATCATTTTGTTTAGTTGCAAGATTTGTAACTCTTGATATATAATTACAAACTTTTTTGTCTTTACACACTTGATTAAAACCAACTAGTAAAGCTTTTCTTATCATGGTATCATTGGTGATAGAAACAATGTCCGTTATTTCATCTGCAAGTAAAGATCTCTTCTTTCCAAAACTATCTAAAATAAAACTTTTACTTTTTATATATTCAACTTTTTTAGGTACTTCTATCCGAGGTGCTTTAATAAAAATATCCTTTGATAAACCTAGTTCTGCCGCCCTGTTATAGACGTCAGTACTTTCTTGAATGCATTTTGAGAAATAATCTCTAATATCAGAACGTGTCACATGACCTAAAATCACACTATAGCTACGCACTGCTGATTTTGCCTCATATGCTATATACTGCAAGTAGAGAGTGTCAGAAAATAAACGTGGAGCATTTACATCAATATCGCTGTCTGTAATACCTTCTGGTAAAGGTAGTTTCTCTTGATTAAATAAATTAGTTAATACTTCAATACGCTGATTAAATAAATTTAGAGCATACTGTAAAATATCACGAATTTCATCATCATCAACTCTGTTGGAAAAATATCTAACTATGTGTCCAACTAGATTCCCAGCCATATAAGAGTTCCAAATACCTGATATTTCTGATGCAACTAATGGCGTTTTTGTGGTGTTCCCCATTTATATAACCTCCAATACAAAAATAACTATTAACATTAATATTCCCAACTATTTTTATTAAATACTAAATTATTTCATTCTATGCACTAACCCACACATCCCAGTTAACTATATTCTGAATCAACCTATGCCTTCTCTTTGTAACTCCCCCTGGAGACATATTAAATTTTACTCCAACCTGCAAATCTGTTTTCTTGTATTTATACTTATACTTCAAAAATTCCTGGTCCTCAATCCTTAAATCTTTAATATTAACCTCAATGACAGCATTGTCTGCTTCCATATTTCTAAGAACTTCTTCTATATCTGCAACCTGTTCCCTCTTCCATGATTGCTCCTTAATTAATTTATCCGTTATACGTAGCAAAGTCCTCTCGGCATAACTTTCACCTGTAGGACTTGTCTGGATTCTTTCTTCATAAGTTATAGCTCTTGATTCTTCAGGGAGGTTTACTACAGCATTTTTAAGCTTATACTCTATTTCATTTATCTGCTTTCTTAGGATATCCAATTTCGTACTCAGCACTCTAATTCTTTTATCTTTGTTAAAGTAGTTCCGAAGTTTTTCTTCCATTTCAATAGACTTTACTTCATTCATTATTTCGATTCCTCCCCTTAAATTCTATTTAAGCTAAATCTTTATTTGTCTCATATTTTGTATTTTACTGTGGAATCGTCAATTTCTTACTTGGCTATCTGCCATAGTTAATGTCTTCATATAATCCCGTTTATTCTCAATATAGCCTATATTTTAGAATTGTCATTCACAAGTAAAGCTTTTATTAACTCAATCACAACTTTAGTAGATTTATAATTAACATCTAAAAAAGGATTTAGCTCCACAAATTCTGCAGAAGTAACTACCTTCGATCGATTTAAGATCCTTAATGCTAAAATACTCTCTTCATATGATAAACCAATTGGACATAGTGTTCTTACTCCCGGGGCATCATCCGGATTTAAAGAATCTAAATCAAAACTTAAATGTATGCCATCACACTTTGAATGTAACTTATTTATGGCTCTTTCTATTACTTTATATATACCTAACTTTTTAACATCATTCACAGTAAAAACAGTTAAATCGTTACTAGTTAAAAGATTTTTTTCCCCCTCATCTAATTCTCTTGTTCCAATGAATACAATGTTTTCAAATTTAACCTTAGGAGAATATCCATCAATTGTAACAAGTTCTGGATATCCTAAACCTAAATTAATTGCTAATGGCATTCCATAAATACTTCCAGTTACTGTTGTTTCTGGCGTATTTACATCTGCATGTGCATCATACCAGATGACTCCAAGATTTTCGTAATGTTTAGCTATTCCTGATATTGTACCAATAGATATACTATGATCACCACCAAGTATCAGTGGAAAATAATTGTCAGAAATCATATTAGAAACTACCGAGCTTATCTTCTCAAAGTCGGGAACTAAATCTCTTATATCAAACTTAAAATTATTGTCTATGTCTAACTCACCTGAAATTTTTGCGGATAAATCACCTATATCTTTTAAATTTTCTATATAAAAATTAAGCATTTTTAACAATCCCAAATTACGAATAACTTGTGGTGCAAAATAAGCTCCTCTATTTATCCTTCCCAAATCCATTTTAACTCCTAGTACTGATATTCCATTATGCAAAGTACATTCACTCCTTTCGATTTTCTGAGCTATAGAATATTATTCAATTGTTTCCATACTATCTCCTGCTCACATTAAACCTAATCTCTGCACAAGCTTCACAGCCTCTATCTACAAGTTTTTTATTATGTCCGTGTATTCCCTGCTCTATTACCATTCCCTCTCTAAAAAGCTTAGCCAAGATTCCAATACCTACCTGAATAACATCCAAAACCTCTTCCATGATGTCTTTTTTATTTCCTGAAGAAAGAGCTTTGCATAACTCATCTACCTCTTCTAAAAGTTTTTCCTTCCAACCATCCCAACTCATTGTACGATTGTCTATTTTATTGCCTTTCTTATCTATCAACTTCCTAAGTACCATTAGTTTTAGTTTCAATATGTTCACCCTCTAACCCAAAAGCCTTAAAACCCTTTGCTTTATGCCTGTAGGTTTTCTGCTCAATTTCTCTATCTTTTTAAGAAGATTTCCCTCTACTTCCGCAAAGTTCTCACAGCTCTCTATAAGTTCATTTACCCGTCTATGCAAATTTTTGTTTTCCATCTTTAAATGTCTATTTTCCTTGGAAATAAAATCTAACAAGAAAATAGCTTCATTCAACAATCCCTTTAATGTTCTCACCTTACATCTACTCACATTAAATCCTCCCTTCAAAATGGAATATCCCCATCATCTACCGGAGTAACCTCATCAGGTAAATCCAAATTATCTTTTTGCTGCTCCGACTTTTTACCCCATTCAAGGAACTGTACTTCATCAGCAATAACTTCTGTAACATATTTTCTAGTGCTGTCTTTGGCCTCATAGCTCCTAGTTTGAATTCTTCCTGAAATACCTATCAATCTACCTTTAGCCATATAATTGGCTGTAGACTCTGCCTGTTTCCCCCAAATAATGACTGGTATGAAATCAGCTTCCTTTTGTCCATCTTTTGAGAATCTCCTATCTACTGCAACCGTTATTCTAGCAACCGGAGTTCCTTTACCCGGGGTAAATCTCAAATCAGGGTCTTTAGTCAGGCGGCCTATCAAAACTACTTTATTCAAAACAATCACACCCTTTCACATCAGCTTTGCCTGCTGAAATTTCCATCCTCTACTTTCCATCACAGGAGCTTTTTTAGCTTTTTCCTCCCATGCCTGAGCTATCTTTTTAAGTACATCCTCTTTATGTTCCTGCTTAGCAATTTTTGCAATCTGCTTAGTATTTCCATCTTTAAAATAAAGACTTACTATATTCTCAATCCATCCCCCATTATCCAATTTTCATTACCTCCTGCTTTGCATCAGGCCTTTTCTTCTCTTGAAATATATCTGGATTAAAACCACCATCAGGGACATACTCCAGTTGTCCAAATTTTTGATACTGGCCTAACCATGCAAGCTTAACAGTACCTACCTTACCATTCCTATTTTTAGCGAATATAACTTCGGCTATATTCTTTTCTTCCGTTTCCTTATGGTAATATTCATCCCTATACAAGAACATAACTATATCTGCATCCTGCTCTAGGCTTCCAGATTCCCTTAAGTCTGAAAGTCTAGGTCTATGGTCTTCCCTAGCTTCCACAGCTCTGCTTAACTGTGATAATGCTATTAAGGGTACATCTAATTCCTTAGCAAGCCGTTTTAAAGCTCTACTTATATTGCTTATTTCTTGTGTCCTATTTTCTCCCTTAGACGTTATAAGCTGCAAGTAATCTACTACAACTAAGCTCAACCCATACTGCATCTTTATTCTTTTACATTTAGCCTTTATTTCAGTGACACTTAAACTACTTGAATCATCTATAAACAATTTATTATTAGATAACGGTCCTGTAGTTTTTCCAATGTTTCCCCAATCCTTAAAATCCAGGTTGCCAGTATTTATTTTTGAAAGGTCTATATGTGCCATACTCGCCAATATTTTTCTAGTTATCTGCTCCTTTGACATCTCCAAGCTAAATATTGCTACAGTATCACCTTTAGATACATTTGTGGCAATGTTAACTGCTAACGTAGTCTTACCCATTGAAGGTCTTGCCGCCAATATAATTAAGTCCTGCTTTTGCAATCCCCCAGTTCTTCTATTCAAATCTTTAAACCCCGTGTCAATGCCAGTAACACCACTATTAATGTTTTTGTTTTTACATACATCCTCTATATTTGTTATGGTAGATTCCAAAACTTTATTGAAAGGCTCAAGTCTATTTTCTTTATTAAGACTAATTTTAAATAATTGTTCTTCCAGTTCATCAATTAGGCTCTGTGAAGTTTCAATATCCTGAAATGATTTTTTTCTAAGCAATTCACATAGTTTGATTATTTTTCGTTTATTAGATTTCTCTTTAATAATTTTGGAGTATTCTTTAACATTGAAATTTACTATACTTCCAGACAATTCAGATATATAAGTTATTCCACCAACTTTAGGGAGAACGGCTTTAAGTTCTTCAGCTAAAGTAACTATGTCTATTCTTATACTGCTTTTAAACATTTTTTCCATAGCACTAAATATGAATTTATGTGGTTCTTTATAAAAATCACTAGCATTTACAATACCTATTGCGTTCAGGATACTATTAGGATTATTGAGTATTGCTCCTAGAAGCTCCTGTTCAGCTTGTATATTGCACGGCAACATTTGTTGTATAGAATCCATATCTTATCACCTCACTATACATATTCATAAGCTCCTGCATTAGCAGGCTCGAAAGTATCCCTTTCTTTTATATCCAGTAAATCTGCAATATAAGGTTTATGTCTGCAGAACTTTATGCAGTTATTAATTTTTTTCTTAAATTCGGATTCTCTTAAGTCTTGGCAGTATTTGTACCAAACATCCATCTGTTCTGCTTTTAAGTCTAATGTAAATGCTAACGCCAACTCTTTCATTCCCTCTTTAAATATCTGCTTATCTAACAACATTACTCCCCCTTACATATTTTTCTAAAGGTTTTTACATTACTTTGTAGAATTATCACCTTAAAAGTGAGGTGATACATATTGAATACTAGAATCTCTTCTACATATAACAAATTAAGTACCAAAGTTCATATTTCTCCTCTAAGTGAACTACTGCCATTGGCTTTAAAACTAGCCCTAGAATTAAAAGATTTGGATTTTGAAAAATGGATTCATCTTGAATACGAAGGCTATTTTAATACAAACCCATACCTTACAAGTGAGATTAAAGTACCTAAATATCGAATTGTAGTTGGCAATTATCTTGATATATATGCTAGATTAATAAATGTTCAAAATCCTAAATTTAATTTCATTAATGAATATAGATTACGCCATGGTGTAGCTGAATTAGAGAATTTATCTAAAAATGAACAATTTATAACAATATCCGATCCAGATTTGATGGATTTTGTAAATAAAAACTTAAACATTAATGCTTTGTGCTTTAGATTTTCCCCATCCTGCATACAAGATGTGTTATCTTCTATAAGAGCTAGACTAATAGATAATCTAAGTAAAATTAAAATCAAATATGATATAAAGATAACCTCATCTACAGAAATTACTAATAGATGGACTCGTGATAATAAAATTGGAGTTATTGTTGGCATTATCGGTGTGATAGTTGCTATTGTTCTTGCTAATAAATAACTATTTTACTCATATCTCTTGGCATTGTGTTTAGTCTTTCATATTCCTTTTTGAAATTATCTACAAACCTTTCATTCATATTAGTCTGCTTTTCAATCTCAAGCTGCTCCTGAACTTGTACTTTAGGAACAGCTTTTTTACTTTTACTTTCCATCTTTCTCACCTTCTTTTCTTGCTCCTTTATCTAATTACCCCAGTTTTCTATAGTTTCTAATGAAGATTTAATCTGTGATGTATTAGACTTCAATTCTTGTATATCCATTTCCAAGTATCCAAGGTACTCTTTCTTTTGACCTATAAAGTTTGTGCTCCGAGTAATATACTGCTTGTCTACGTTCCCCTGCTGCCGTAGATAAGCTATATAGTTTTTAGTAGCTGCCATCAGATTTTCAAAACTCTCTGCCTTTAAGAGCTTATTAAAGTTCTTGAATGTTTGTTCTTTATTCCAAGGATTAGGATATAAAGAATACCACTGCAAAAAATTTTTCGTATATATATTATCTTTAATAGAATTATCTTTTAATAGATTAATATTTTGCTCCGACTTTTCAGTCGTAGCCCCTCCGACTTTTGAGTCGTACCCCTCCGACTTTTCGGTCGTACCCTCCGACTTTTCAGTGGTATCCTCTAATTTTTCAGGCGTATCTTCTGAATCTTCAATTGAAGGATCAATATTCCTTACTAGAAATTTATAATTTTCACCAATTCCATAAAATGAATAACTTCCACCTTGATTTTTATGATAATGTTCTAATACCTTACAATTCTCTAATTTCTTTAATCTTCTTCTTAGTGCATCCTTACTCTTCATATTTATTATTGGAATAGCTTGTATTAATTTGTCATATTTAACCCAATAATATGGCTTGTTGTTGACTATTTCTATTACCATGTCCCCACTATCTTTAAAATCTATAAAATACCTTAGAATTAATGCATCTACCGAGTCCAATCCATATTCAATTAACTTACTTTGACTAAAACCATTTATCGTATATTTCATTTTATCTGTGCTATCCATATGGCTACATCCTTCCAAGGAAGCCAACTTAATGACTTCTCTATTTATAAATTCTTGCTTTTTCTCCCATTCCAGTGTAGAATAGGAGTGATACAATTTAGTTCAATTGGCTCTTTTCATAAGAGCTCTCTTTTTATATTTGTGACATTTCATTCTTGTACATTTCTAAAACTTTTAAATATTCCTGGTATATATCATCTGCAACTCTTAAACATGATGCCACTTGCCCAGAACACATTAATATGAATGTTGAACTATCATCAATTATGACAATATTGTTGTCTTCAACGAACTCTAACATTCCTTCATTTTCCGAGTAATCTTTTATGCAAGCATGAGTTTGCGGAAAATCTTCTTCTGGATTTACAGTTATTTTTGATACTATTGAATCATCTTCCATGTCCACTAATAATAAAGCTATATTTTTATTAGTAGATTCAGGATATAAGCTGACATTTAAATAGCAATTATACTTCTTATATTTCAAGCCTTCTCTTAATCTAAACATATACTATCCCTCCATAAATATTTTTACTTCCTCATCCGTTAGTCCATCAATATCCTTGAAAGTTTCTCCAGATACCGGATCATAAAGCTCTCCATTGTTATCTAGCTGGCATTCTCTAAGTTTCTTTGTTGTAAATGCATCCATGCTACTCACCTTCATTTGCCCTTAAATTCTTTAAATACTCCATAAGCCCTGGCACCGTTCCAACAAAATCAAATGCAATATGTTTCTTTGGAATATCTTCTTCTGGAGTTGCTTTGTCGTCCATATCCTGAATATGTCTTCTTAAAGCAATTAAGTCATTAACCATACCCATGTATACATCCTTTTCCACTGAGATTCTAGCATTACCAAACTTCCTTTTATACTGGTCTATCAAACATTGTAAATACCCACTCATTTCTTCTTTCCTCCTTTCATCTCCTCAACTATAAGCTTGTCTAGTTCTTGACTAACTTCTAAGGTCCTTTTGTCAAGTCGACCATATAAATCAATATAGCTGTACATTTTCTCTTTAAGAGATTCTATGGTCATGCCTCCACCTTCTCCCTGAGCACATTAATTGCTTTACTTTCCAATCTAGAAACATATGATTGGTTTGTGTTTAATATCCTGCCAATCTCCTGTTGGCTAAACCCATAAAAATATTTTAGTCTTATAACTGTTTTTAGATTTTTAGGGAGATTATTTAAAGCTGTTCTTAAATCTAAATCCTCCAGAATTTCTTCTTTATCAATCATAAGTTCCATAAATGTTGTGCCATTTCCATCTGCCGCATTTACGAAAGCATCCAATGAATACGGTGCTTTTGTTTTAAGCCTGTCCTCTTCATTTTTACCTAGGCACCATTTATCACTTCTTATGGAATTTAGCAATTCGCCTTTTATTTTTATATAGGCATAAGTAGAAAATTTCATCCCTCTAGATTCATCAAAATCTCTAGTAGCTTTTACAAGTCCCAAGCATCCTGTCTGAAACATATCATCATAGCTGTGTTTTGATTTAAAGTGTCTATATTGCTCACTTACTAATTTGTGGACCATGGGAATATGTTCTTCAGCATTAATCATTTTTCTCCCTCCTCAGCTGCCTTCAATCCATTTTTTCTAGCCCATAAATTCAAGTTCTTTTGTACCTCTTCTTTAGATGAAACCATCGGCATCATTGGAGACTTTACCCTATGTAGTCCACCTGCTTCACTTCTTCTGACTGAACCATATTCTTTCATTCCTAAACCAGCACTTACAAATATCTCATTCCCCTTTTTATCTATATAGCTCATTCTGTTGTCTATGTTTTTAAATTTCTTCTCCAGCCAATTATCAAATTCAGAGCCATACCTTTTATTCAAGTTAAGATTATCTTCAATTCCTTTCTCTTCCATGAATCTAGCCCACATGCCATCTATCCAAATCATATACTGATATCCTCTTACTTTACTTGGATCTATTCCTGTAGCTTTTAAATAAGCTTTGTATCTCTGGTTAAACATTTATTTATTTCCCTCCTTTTTAACTTTTTAAAATCTCTTGAATATCCCAAAGCTTCTTATACTTTTCTTCCAATTTGTCATTTAAATTTTTATTGAATCCTCGTAGAAGTCTCTGAGGCGGTTGTTCACTTTCTAAATATCCAATGCACTTAAATCCTTCCATGCATAGTTTTTCAACCTTTTTCTTTCCGGTGTAGGTGCTATTATCGATTATCTTTATCTGTTTTCCAACTTCAGTTTGTAATAAGACATATTTCACTTATTTCTCCTTTCACTTATTTTTTGGTGTATATCTGCTATAATAATTGCAGTTCTTGTTAAATCAGCATCTTTTTGTATCAACTTATTTCTGTTTAATATTAACAATTGCTTCTTAGATACTAGGATTAAATTATCCAGTTCAAAATCACCTCTGTCTCCATTACCAAAGATGACAACATGTCCTTTGGGGATAGGTCCGTTATATTTTTCCCATATTATCTGATGCTTAAGTCTCCACTTGTTAGGTTCTGCTATTTTAACTTCTGTGTATCCATATATGTTTACTCTTTCGCTTCCTAATGGCTTATGATTTATGGGAGTGCTACCTTTCTTAAACCAGGTCTTTTTACATCCTTCAGCACACATTCCTGTCTTACCTTTATTTGCTGGAATATGCCCTTTTTTGAATTGTCCTGTAAATCCAGTGTTTAATTTATATCTACTTATTGCGTTTTTTATCTGATCCATTGTAAAATCTAAATTAAACTTTTTATTCATGAGTTCTTGAATTTCTTTATAATGATGTCCAGGAGTTATTTGTTTAAGATATTCTTTTTCCTCTTCACTCCATATATGAAGAACTTTATTTCCTTGTGGTCTACCCATGTTCTACCCCTCCAGCATTTTAGGCAAATCAGCATCGGCATTAATTCTATTGTCTACCATCATTTTTGCCTTAAGAACCAGTGAAGCATTAGATATAATTTGTGTAGCCACTGCATTTATTGCTTCTGCTTTAGTAATTTCTTCTTTCAAATTTTCTCCTTTTAAATCCTCATCACTAAGTCTCTCAAGTTCTGCAAATAAATGATTGTTTAAATCACCGAGTGTATTCTTCACTCATTTCACCTCCTCCATCTCCTCATATTCATCAATTTCTACTTCTCCATAACTTCCATCCTTATCCTTAACGACATGCTTGATACTACACCCCTGCTCTTTTAAGGTAAAAATGACACCGTCTAAACATCTTTCTTTTTCTGCCTTATCTAAGATTTTATCTATGTCAGGGGCATCACTTTCAAATATAATCTCATGCTTAAATGCCACTTCTTCACAAACATTTATCTTATATTTTTTCATTTACTTCACTCTCCTCCTCTCTTTTTTTATTTTTAGTAGTAATAATTTTTAATCTCCATCATAGAATATATTGAGAAAGTATTTGTATTTTCCGTTAAAACAGTTTTTTACAAAAGGCTAAAAAGCCTTTGTTAACCATTTTGCATCATTAAGTTCGAATTACTAAGCGTTTAAATCTCCTTAATTATGTCCTGTGCCATAACCGAAGCCATTTGAATTACTTTAGCCTTACGTTTCTCGTTTTCTTCACTGGTGATTTTGGGAAATACAATATATATTGTGGTATTGCCAATTTTGTATTTCTTGTCATATTGAACTTCTCTTTCCTCCAATTTAATCACCTCGATTAAGTTTATTTACTAAAGATTATTTTTATTCTATCTTTTAACATATCCTCGGTTAATCATTTTTTCTTTCTGGTCCTTAAACATTTCCTTGATATTTACACTGTATTCTTTGCACATTACTGCTATATAAATAGCACTTGCAACATAAACATCTATTGTCTCCTTTATGCTTTCTTCTATAGCCTTTTTATCCTCTGTATTACAATAAATTGGATTTTTATAAACTCTTGTTAAATTTATTGCTTTTATTGCCTCATCCAATTCCTCTATTACCTTATCTTTAACAGAAGCTCTGTGTAAATCTGCGGCCTCACCATCTAACCAATGTAATGCGAAAACATCTCCGGTAACTTCATTAGCTGCCTCAAAATATACCCGTGGATCATCTAGTTCCATACAAATAGCTTTGAGACTTTCTTTTGTTAAATTTCTTCTTCCTGTTTCTATAGCACTTATTGTTTTGCTTGATAAAAAGCTTGTCTGCCCCAATTCTTCCTGGGTTATTCCTTTTTCCTCCCTAGTTTCTTTTATTGCAGTTCCTATCATCCCGTCACCCCCTTTCGCTGTAGAATTTAAGATAGATATTCTTGCAAATGTAGATTTTGCCATATTTATATCTACCTTAAGTTTTGATATATTTAAGTTGTTGCATGAAATCTATTTACTTTATTCTTGAGGACTGTTTTTGTGTCATCCTTATAAAGATTTTTCACTGTTGTATTTAGAACTATTGCTATTTTCATCAGAAGAGTCATTGATGGTAATTTATGCTCGTTTTCTATAGCAGATATATATTCTCTGGTTGTATTAACTCTGTCTGCTAACTGTTGTTGGGTAAGCCCCGCATTTTTTCGAGCCTCTTTAATTCTGAACACTTTATCGCCTCCTTACATTTTACATGTTATACTCGTAGTTCACTATTATCAAGCATAATGTGAACTTATAGTTCACTGTAAATATAAAAAAATATGTTGTTTTCTTTCACTATCTCTATATATCTTTAAATTTCTTGAAGTTTAAATTTTAATAATATATAATGTAAACTAATAGATTACATTTAAGTAGGTGATTATATGCAATTTGGTGAAAGAATTAAATCATTAAGATTATCAAATAAATTAACTGCAACTCAACTAGCTAAAGATATTGGAGTTACAAGAGAATATTTAAGTCGTTTAGAAAACAACGCAAAATCTCCATCATTTGAGTTGCTTGAAAAATTATGTGGAGCTTTAAATATAACCTTAGCAGAGTTCTTTAAAACAGATTCATCTGATATAATCCCTGAGCACTTTAAAAAATTTATAGATGAGAACAAAAATCTTACTCCTGAGCAACTTCAAAAACTTAATGAGTTCATAAAAACTCTTAAGTAAGGTGATTAGATGAATATAGGTTCACGTATTAGAGATATAAGAATGCTTAAAAATTTAACAATTACTGCTCTTGCCGAAGCTGTGGGAACAACTCGACCTTATCTACGTGGTGTTAAAACACCTTCTTTCGATATGCTTGAAAAAATTTGTCAAGCATTAAATATAACCATAGACGACTTATTTAATAAAGGTACTGAACCTTCACCCTTGACCCCAGGACTTAAAGACTTAGTAGATGGAGCTAAAAGCCTTACTCCTGAACAGCTCGAAAAACTTAATGAGTTCATAAAAACCCTAAAATAAATTGAAAGGATATGATTTCATGGATAAAGAAATTCTATCTGCTATCAAGCAGTTACTACAAGAAGAAATATCTCCAATAAAATCTCAACTTGATGGACTTCAATCTCAAGTTCAGGAGAACACCCAAATACTCAAAGCTCTTGAGCATAATTCACAAGTACATAAAGCCGAAATAGATAACTTAACTCATGCTGTTGCGGAATTATCTGGTGATGTTAAATCAATCAAAGCTGCAGTAACTAAAGGTGAAAAAGCCTATGATTTCCTTGAAAACCTGAGTAAATTTCCTGCGTCTGAAAATTAGCTATATTTGCTTTTCATATTTAAAATAACTTTAAAAGGATGTGATATAAATGCCTTCTACCGAAAAACTATTACAGCAGATACTTGACTCTCAGAATAAAACCAATGAACGCCTTGATAAACTCGAATCAAAATTTGATGGTCTTCAATCCCAAACATCTGAAAATACTCAAATACTTAAAGCTCTTGAACATAAAGTAGATGTTATAAAAGCCGATCAGGAAAATATGAAGCACAATTTAGCTAATATTTCCGGTGATATACAATCAATAAAGAAAGATGTTGATACCATATCAAAAGATTTAACTATGGTTGAAGCTGTTGCTGGTAAGAACATGACTGACATAGCTTATCTTAAAGGTGTTAAGTAGATGGAGCCTTGCATCCATCACACAACTTCTTTTTTAGTTTCAATTTTAGAAACTATTGAGTTAAAAAAAATGTCCTCTATTGATTTATTGAATTCATCTGCAATAATTTTAGATTCTTTTAATGAAAATTTAATTAAGCCATTTTCTTTTTTCGAATAAGTTGCTTTTGAAACGCCTATTAAATTCGCCATTTGCTCACATGTTAATTTCTTATTTGTCCTTAATTCTTTAACTATATCAGTCAAATGCTATCCCCCCCTTATTGTATATTTCAATTATTGACACTTTATGCTTTAATTATAGTTTCAATTATAGAAATAGTCAATAGATTCACGGAAAATATTTTTAAAAAATATCTTTTCTTGAAACTTTGTTTCGTTTTATGAAATGATACTGTATAATTAATATAAATATGGAGGTATTATTATGAGTTTTGGTAAAAGATTAAAGCAACTCAGAGAAGAAAAAGAACTTACTCAAGAAGAACTTGGGAAAATAGTAAACTTATCAAAACCAACTATTTCAAAATATGAAAAGGATATAATAGAGGCAAATAATTCCACATTAACTATGCTCGCTGACTTTTTCAAAGTTTCAACTGATTATTTATTATGTAGAACAGAGGAAAAAGAATCCCAAGAAACAACAGTACCATCTTCTTATGAGATAAATCCTATAAAAACATTAGGTTCAATAATTAAAGAATATAGAACTATTAATAATTTATCTTTAAGAGATTTTAGTGAAAAGTGCGGTGTAAGTCATACTTATATAAGTCAACTTGAAAAAAGTGTAGATACCAGAACAGGGAAACCTATAGAGCCTACGCTGGATACCGTTATAAAAATTGCTAAAGCCTTAGGTAAATCCACAGAAGGGATACTTATTGAACTTGGATATATAGAAGACAAAGCTAATAAAGATGATTCCGAAATATTAGCTGAAAGGTTTCTTAATATGTTAATAGATATCGGAGAAATTAAAACAAAAGAAGATTTGACATCTGGCAAAGCCTTAAAAATATTAAGTAAAATTTTCAAAGAACTAGAAGAAGATACAGAGTAGCAATTGTATCTTCTTTTTTTATATTCTAATTAGTTTTTATATATTTTAAACTTGTTTTTACAATATAAATAATTTCGTCCCTACTTAAGTCTATCAATAATTTTTTGAATTCCTCCGAAAGTTCAGATTTACATTCCTCGTATTCCTCATAACATTTTTCTAAGCTTAAACTAGATTTCAATGTACACCCCCCATTTTCATATATTTTTCACAGTATATTCACATACTTTTTACATAGTTCAATTATAAACCCATTCGTGTATACTATTTGTGCGATTTACGTAATGTTGCAAGTTTTTTCCGCCTTTTTTCGAGTTTGTTTTTATTATAAGATAGAGTAGTGTCGAATTTTAAACTTTTTAGGAGGAGCTTATGGGATTTTTGATAAGAGAATATAGAAAGAAGATAGGTATAACAACTAGTGAATTAGCAAAAGTAGCCGGATATTCTAGATCTTATGTAAATCAATTGGAAAATGGCAGTAAACGCCCAAGTTTTAAAGCTTTGGAAAAAATAGCACCACATTTAAATGTGTGCATGAAGGATTTGATTTGTGGTTGCAAAAACAAAGGAGTGTTTCCTGATAAATGCCAAGACTGTTGTAAAAGAAGAGAATACAAGAATCAACGTTATTATACCCCCAAAAATCCATAAATACTTCTAGAAGAAGTGGAATATGAGGATAGCTCTATAGGTAATATGGTATGTAAAATACTGAAAGAAAGATATAGAATTAGAGATTCAGGCGACTACCATAGTACTTTGCAATAAGTAATATAAAATAAAAACAAAGTGAATTATATTATTTATTCACTTTGCTAATTTGCTTTACACAATTATTGGCATAATAATTCGCATTTATAAAGAGTCATATGATATTTAAAACTATAGTATCCCCTAATTAATTTAAATGTTGAATTTGGTGGTAATAAAAACTCTTGTTCATTTAATGCATTTTTGCCAACACTCACATAAACCCCTTTTGTTCCCTTAGGTAGATATAATTTTAATATACAGTCACATTTGCGACTTTTGGAAAATCCTTTAAGCGAGCCAGGTACTAATGTGGTACTCATAAATGCTTTGTCGGTAAATGATTTTCCTGTTTCTATTTTTAAAGATTCAAATCCTTTTTTTAACATATTTTTGTACGTATACCTATATACAATAATATTTTCTTGTAGTTCAAATTTACAAATTTCTTTTGTTATAATTGATATTTCTTTAAGATGTTTTTCAATTTCTCCTTTTTCAAAATCCTCAGTACATCCCCACAAGATTCTCTTATATAGAATATTTTTATTGCCTGTATAATAATATAATAAATTTGCTATATCACTTTTATCGGACCTATTTTCATGTATTTCAATATATCTTGTCCACTCTTCAAAGTTATCTGTTATCCATTCATAAACTTCTTCCTCATTTTTAAATTGTCGAAATACTTTTTTATTAAACAATATAACTTCAACTCCTAATTCTATAAATAAGTTTATTGTGGCGTATTACAAACACTACAAGGTTCATATCCCTGTGATTGAGCATCTTCCAAACTTATGGGTATCTGTTTTCTAGCCAAATATCTACAACCTGCAGTATGATATTCATGTTCTTTACTTCCTTTAATAAACTTTCAAACTAGGTATTTCTACATATATTCCTAAAATCCTCCTGAAGGTGATAAAAAACTATTCATTTGGAATATATTATAATTTCGTGATTAATCACAAGAAGGTTTATCAGCTTTGCAAAGAGCTTAGAATACTTAAAAACCAGAGAATACTTAAAGCTAAAATAAAGAGAAATATTGCAGTTAACAGAACTATAAAAAAACGCACATGTAGAATCATTTCACAGAATACTTGAAGATGAGTGTTTAGAAATTAGTGAATTTCAAAGCTATGCGAAAGCATACAAAATAGTAAATGAATTTATGGAATTCTACAATAATAGGAGATTACATTCAAGTTTAAGATTTATGGCTCCACATGAATTTTATAACCTTTATTTTGGAGAAAACCTAACAAATATTCAAATAAGGGCCTAAATTTCAGAGAAATGAAGAATTTATTAGATTCTGTCCAAAACGAGGGGGTAATCCGTTTTTCCGTTTCCAAATACAAAATTATCTGGATGAAATCAAAAATTTTAAATAAAATGACATTGGATTAAAATAAATTAAATAAATCTACTTATAAAAGCGGTAATTTTAGTCTGATTTAATATCCTAATTATTACTGATAATCTCCTCTTCCTTCGGTATCTACCGTAAATTTCACATTAACCTGAATGTCCGAACTACATACTGCCTTATTCCAATCAGTACCTGTACCTCTTCCATATTTTGCAGCAGCAGTTCTTCCTAAATCCAGAATGTCAGTTTTGTATTCACATTTCATATCATTTATTGTTTTATTACACATTTTGTCTACGTAACTTTTCATATCTTTTTCAAATTTCTTTAGTACTTTGGGGTCTGTATTTAAATTGCCGTATAACTGATTAGATATTATATTACCTTTCAAATTCAAATCTATTACGAACTTATATTTTCCATTTTCTTTATAACACTTAACCTTTCTTTTTGAGTATGTATAAGAATTTATATATTCCTTAGAGTTATTTTGTAATGTCAGTGTACCTTTAGTTCTATTTTCTTTTAAAATATTAATTATTCGTGTTTCATTTATATCTGCTTTTCCTACCATTTTATCACCTTTAAACACAGCAAGACCTGTGGTTTCTATGGCAGCATTCTTTATTTCTATATAAGGTAATAATATATTTCTTCCTTCTGCATCCTCTCTTACTATTAAGTCCATAAGTGAATACTCAGTGGGAAAAAAATTGTATTCCTGTAGGTTTTTTATCATACCTTCAATGTATTCTGCCGTATTTGAATATCCTTTAACTTTGTATTTAAACATATCCTCAGCTTTTCCTTTACATACTGCACATAATGCCCTGTCATTTATATATGGATTATTAAGCCATAGATCTAAATAACTTTTAATGCCAGCTGATGCAGAGTTAGCACTAAATAAAAATATTCTATTAAGGCCTAACATAGTTTTTTTACCTTCTTTTAATTGCCTGGTTTCCCTAGTTTCACCTAAGTTTCCACCTTCCCCAGTAAATGTATTACTTGTTACCTTATTATCTTCAAATGAATATACTAATAAAGGTAGTCTATAGGATGTATTGACAGAATCTCTCTCTATATCTACACCAACACCAACAGGTATCTCCAGACTTTGGATTAGTGATCCTTTTACTCCTATGAAACATATAATAAAGATACATACCACAATAATTATTAAGAAAACTTTAAACTTTTTCATAGGTATCTCCTTTTTTAAAACGGATTAAAATTGCTACTGCAGACACATATATTAAATTAAATATTACATAAATAATAATTAGTTTATATGTATAGTCTCCTCTGGTTGTTGGATTTCCATATAACATAGTTATAATAATAATTACAGGATATAGAAGCAGAGCAAATGTTTCTGCAGGTATCTTTTTTACTGATTGATTTAAGCCATAAGAAACTGCAAAATAATAAGTTGCTAGACATTTAAATTCTACCAGAGACCATAAAGATATAAATACAAACCTAAAATTATTTACAATAGCAACATATATACTATCAGCTAATGTTAAGATAGGCCATAAATACTTTGGAGAAGTTTCAATACCTAAGTAATAAATAGTTGCAAAAACAGCCCATACATAAATAAATGCTACGATAATAGTAGCTGTTATACCACATTTTAATAACTTTTTATTATCCTGTAAAAAAGGATAAATAAGAAATATAATCTCCATACCAGAAAGGGCAAAAGCAGTTTCTTTTGAACCTTTTAATATACCAGATAATCCTGAGCCAAATACAGGCATCAAATTCAGAAAACTTCCGTGTGCAAAGATAGCTATAGGAAGAATAACTAGCCCTACAGTTAAATAAAAACCTACTTCAGTTAACCTCCCTAGTGGTTTTATGCCCTTATAGGCAATGTAAGCTATAGGAATTAAAGCAGTAAAAAGGATCTGATAGGGTTTTAAAAAAGAAGTTGAATATACCCTGAATAAATTGGCATATACAGAAAATGACGATGTTAGCACAAATAAGAAGAAAGATATAAAAATAATATTTAAAATACTTCCCAAAAAGTTTCCAAAGCACTTTTTGCTCAATTTCAGTATATTATCTTTAGGAAACTTTTTACACAGATAACTTGCTATAATAACCATATATAGAGGATATACTGTTCCTAATATGCAGCTAATCCAGCTGTCCTGCTTTGCAAATTTTATAATACTGTTAGGTAAGTGCATAAGCTCAATACCTACAATAGCTGACTTTAGTATAAATATAAATTGGCTTGTGGTTAAGAAGGTATCCTGAGTCTTATTCATTTTTTCCCATCCCTGAAATCACTTTGTCTTATAGGGTCATTATGTGGAATAGCATCAGGTCTTTTATTCATTCTCCATAGAGGTGCCCTTATAAATGTATCTTTCATATCACTTTTATGAAAGGCAAAGTAAGGAACTCCAAAATTCTCTAAAGAACAAAGATAAGCTAATATGGAAAACCACCCTATGACTATTCCCAGTACCCCAAGCCAATTTGCCAGTATCAACATAGGATAAGTTAAAATCCTTATTGCGATAGCCATCTGGTAATTAGATATTACAAAAGAGGCAACTGTAGTAACTCCTGCAATAAGTAAGGTGGTCGGACTTACAATTTTTGCCTTGAGTGCAGCATCACCAATTATAATACCACCTACAACACTGACAGTCTGCCCTATTTTGCCAGGTATCCTGAGTCCCCCTTCGCGTAAAAATTCTATAGTTATTTGCATAATTAATAAAGACATAAATGGCGTTAATACTATACCTTGTGTAGATGATATAAGTGACTTAATATATTCAACAGGTATGAGTTCAGGATTAAATTTAACAAAGGTTATATAAATTGCAGGAAAAGTTATTACTATAAAGGTAGCTATAAACCTTAATATTCTTGTAAACCAGGCTTGAAGGGTCCTTCCATAATAATCTTCTATCGTTTGAAAGAACTCTATGAATATAGAAGGATATGTTGTAACATAGGGTGTGCCTGATAACAAAAAAGCTATTCTCCCTTCCATTAAAGCTGCCTCTATTACATCCGGCCTTTCAGAGCCAATAGTCTGTGGAAAAATACTATAGGGGTGCTCTTCTATACACTGCTCAATAAAACTATTTACAGGAACAGAATCTATATCTATAGTATTTATTTTATCCTTTATTATTTGTAAAAACTGTTTATCTACCACATCATCTATGTACATCATTACTAGATCTGTCTGGGACCTTCTTCCCAGTACAAATCTTTCCTCAGATAAATTTTTATCTTTTATTCTTCTACGTAATATGCTTACGTTTGTATCCAAGTTTTCTATAAAGCCTTCCCTCGGTCCTCTCAATGATGGGTCATTTTCAGGCTCAGCTATAGACCTATAAGTTCCACCAGCAGTATTTATCACTATAAAGTTGCAGGAATCTTGAATCAATAATACAGTTTTTCCCCTCTTAATACCTTCTACAGCCTTGTTTATATCTGTTTCAATATAAGTATCACTAACGGCAATGTACTTTTTGTGTATGTAGTCTTCTATATTTTCCATGTTTGCAAAATCTTCATTAGCATTTATCATTAATGGCTTCAATATATCTCTGTCTATCATATTTTTATCGGTTAATCCATTTACATAGATAATTGCAGCCCCTAAGGAATTTTTATTTCCAATAAGTAAGTTTCTTATTACCAATTCAGTTTGCTTTCCCAGTAGGTTTTTTATATTGTTGATATTATCATTCATATTACATTTTTTGTTAGGCATTTACTTCACCTCATAATCTAAATAATATTTATAGTTCCCAAGCTTTGTTAAAAATATTTATCAAGAGAATAAATTATAATACTTTAAAGTGGGTAATATGGATATTGCTATATTGAAACACAGACCAGTGTAAAATTTATCGGTTCCAAAAACTCAGAAAACTAAAAATGCACCCCCAATAGTGCATTTTTAGATATCCTGAAACATATATTTAACGTTGAAAACATGACAGCTTCAAATATATTATATTACAATTATATTAAACTTGAACTTATCTAAATTTGGTTTTTATGTTCATAAAAAATAGATAAAATATGGTATAATCTTTATTAAGAGAATAAAGATGTTTTTAGTTAGTCACCTCCCGGAATTTTATCTCTTACAAAAGAGGTCGTTGCGGTTAATTTGACAGCAGAGGAGGTGGCAATATGAGTGATACTGTGATTATAGTAGTATCAATATGTATTACATCATCATGTTTAACAGCCATGGTGATTGTAGGAACATATTTAAAAGATAGATTAATAATCAAAGGTAAGTCTTCAATTGGAAAATTGACTAAAAATGAAATATCTATAACAGCTGAAGATAAAAACTCAAAAAACTAAAAATGCACCTTTGCGACAGAGTGCATTTTTAGATATCTTAAAACATATTTTAACATTAAACCGTGACGGCTTCTTTTAAACATATTATATCACAATTATTTAAAATTTAAACTTATTTAAATATAAATTTTATGATAAATTATAATTTTTAGAAAAGTGTTATTCATAAAGGAGACATCTTAAAAATGAATGTATGCATATATTTACGTAAGAGTAGAGCAGATGAAGAATTAGAAAGAGATTTAGGCCAAGGTGAGACACTGGCGAAACACAGGAAAGCACTTCTTAAATATGCAAAAGAAAAGGATTTGAATATTGTTGAGGTACACGAGGAAATTGTATCTGGAGAAAGTCTAATACACAGACCTGAGATGCTTAAAATGCTTAAGGAAATAGAGAATGGTAGGTATGATGCTGTTCTATGTATGGATGTTCAAAGACTTGGGCGTGGAAACATGCAGGAGCAAGGATTAATTTTACAGACTTTTAAGGACCATAATACCAAGATAATAACATTGCAAAAGACTTATGATCTTAACAATGACTTTGATGAAGAATACTCCGAGTTTGAAGCATTTATGAGTAGAAAAGAATTGAAAATGATAAACCGCAGGCTTCAAAGTGGCAGAATTCGTTCCATTGAAGAAGGAAATTATTTGTCTCCCCTGCCTCCTTACGGATATAATATAAAAGACGAAAAGCATAGTCGTTCTTTATCCCCACATACAGAGCAATCACCAGTAGTTAAATTAATATTTGATATGTACGTCAGCAAACATATGGGATGCGGTAGTATAGCCTCTGAACTCGATAAAATGGGTTATAAATCTTATACAGGTAGTTCGTGGAGTGCAAGCACCATTGCATCCATAATAAAAAACCCTGTATATATAGGTAAAGTAACATGGAAGAAAAAAGATATAAAAAAATCTAAGAATCCGAACAAGGTAAAAGATACTAAATTGCGCCCTCGAGACGAATGGGTTGTAGTTGATGGCAAACATCCATCAATAATAGATGAAAATACTTTTTATACCGCACAGGAAATAATAAATAGGAGATATCATGTACCATACCAAATTACTAATGGCTCTAGGAATCCACTGGCTGGCATAATAATATGCGGTATATGCGGCTCTAAGATGGTATATAGGCCATATGGGAATAGAGCTGCACATATAATATGTCCTAAAAAAAATTGTAGCAACAAAAGCAGTAAATTTATTTATATTGAAAATAGGTTACTTGAAAGTATGAAGGTACTTCTTGAAAATTTAGAATTAAATATAGAAGTGAATAAAAAAGAAAATAAAAACATTAACATGTATTCAAAACAAATAAAAAATTTAGAATCTGAACTAAATGAGTTAAAAATACAAAAGACAAAGCTTTATGACTTACTTGAAAGAGGGATTTATGATATAGACACTTTTGTTGCTCGTTCTAAAAATATAGCTGATAGAATAGAAAAGACAACTAAAAGTATATCTATACTAAAAGAGAACATTATTTATGAAAATAAAAAACAAGATAATAAAGAAATAATTTTTAAGATTAAGAATGTGCTCCAGGTATATGAAAAATCAGATATAAATAAAAAAAATATATTGCTAAAAAACACACTTGTTAAAGCAATATATTTGAAGAGAAAAGATCAGAAGGATGATGACTTTTCCCTTGTTATCTACCCTCGTATCAGTTTTTAAAATATAGGTCTAACATAAAGAAGGTAATTCATTGCCTTCTTTATCAACACCTATTGGATCTTGCAAATACACTTCATTTTTAATTTTCTTATTATTTCTTATAAGCATTAATATCTCATTTTCTATACACTTTGCTGCATATGTTGCCAGCCTGGTACCTTTAGATGAATCAAAAGAATCTATTGCTTTAATTAATCCCACAGTTCCAATAGAAATTAAATCATCCACATCTTTACCGGGATATGAATATTTTTTTACAATATGTGCTACTAACCTTAAATTTCTCTCTACTAAAATACTTTTAGCAAGTAAATCTCCTTCTCTTAATTTCTTTAAATAATACCCTTCTTCTTCATCATTTAAAGGTTGCGGAAATGAACTATTATTTGTAATATAAGCCGTCATAAACACTACATTTCCAAGAATATCTAATAAGCAATTTGTTAAAAACACTGGCTGCTCCTCCTAATAGTGCTTATTAATATACTATGAGGAGCTTTTTTAAAAAGTGCATATATAAAAAAATTTATTTTATTTTTTTGAGAAGGTTTTTTAAAATTCTTATTCTAGATACTGTTTTACCTTTAAAACTATACTTTTAAAGATTGGAGCAGCTGTACTTCCTCCGCTTTCACTATTTTTATCTATGTCTTGGACAAACACAGCCATGGAATAATTTTTTCCATTTACCTGAAAAAATCCTACAAACCATCCATCTGAATGTTCTTCTGTGCTCTTATTTTTTCCCGTTAGCTCTATTCTTTGGGTACTTCCTGTCTTTCCTCCAATCTCCATACCCTCTATATATGCAGATTTACCAGTACCGCTTTTCACTACATCTATCATCTGATTTTTCATTTCTTCTGCCGTAGATTTCTTTATTACAGAACTATTTGTTGTATTTAGCTTTTCTATAACATTGTTTTTATTATCCACATAGGCATCTACTATATAAGGCTTAACATATGTTCCACCATTTATAACCGTATTAGGTATACTTATAGCTTCTATTGGTGTTATTCTAACATTTTGCCCTATAGCTGCAAGTGCTACAGTTCCATCACTAGAATTAGGATTTTTTACCTCAAATAATCCTTCTTTCTCTCCATCTAAATTTAAAACTTTTTCAAATAATCCCTGGGATTTTGCATTATCATAAAAGTTATTAAATCCAACTTTATTTCCTATCTGTGCAAACACATCATTAGAGGATACTGCCAGTGCTTCTCCTGGTGTTAAAATACTGTGTTCAGGCTCTTCCTCATACAATCCTTTACTAGTAAATTTATCATTTGGATTTATTATATTTTTATCAAGTCCAGCCTCCTCTACTATAACCTTAAATATGGAGCCTGGAAAAAATCCATGATTAGTAGCAACTCCTAAATTTACATTGGGCTTAGTGTCGTCTTTTTGTACTAATGCTTTTATTTTTCCGGTGCTTGCTTCCATTAAAACAACCCCAATTTGACCAAAATTCTTATTTTCACTACTATTTAATATTTCTTTTATGCTATTTTGTATATTTTTATCTAAAGTTAATCTTACATTTACATTATTCTCTGGAAAACTAGTTTTTTCATTTATTATTTTGCCATTTGCATCTCTTGCAAATACAATTTCAGGCTTTTCATTATCTTTAGTCTTCTCATATATCTGCATTTCCAGGGAATCTTTGGACTTCATTGTATTATCTACAGTTCTCTTAGGGTTTAAAAGTAAATTCTCTATGCTCCATACTCCACTTCTATTTAAAGGAGAATATTCATAGGTATAAAAACCATTTACATTACCTATATTCTTTAATTTATTATAAGTACTTTCATCAATTTGATAGTATAATTTTTGACTACTATTTGATATTCCGATTTTAGCTAAGTCATAGTCAGCATTATAATTTCTAAGAGTATATATTAAAGTTAGCATACTTTCTGAATCCACATCTGAATTATCCTTTAAAAATATATCTGGAGATATTACAGCATAATATTCCTTATTATAATTCATAAGCTGTTTTCCATTAGAATCATATAATATATAATTAGCATCTGTCAGAGATTCGTTGTAGGAGTATTGAGAATTTGCCATTACACTGAGCTTATCTTCCTTCAAATATTGTAAACTTATTATTTTAAAATATAACATTAAAAATACAATACTAAACATCAAGAATAAAATGGACTGTCTATTTTTAATTACATTTCTATTTATTTTTAACATAAAAACACCTCATCTAGACTAAATTTTTGTCCAAAATAAGGTATTTTATTCACCATGATATGATTATCCTAATATATTTACAGCTTTTTCATTCTTATAAGCATATCTCCTTTTTCCAGTTTTTCATTTACTCTGGCCGTAAATATCATTTGGGCAACTGGAACAGATTTTATTTTTTTTCCCTGTTCATCTTTTATATCATCTAAATTCACATAAAAGCTGTCTCCTTCAGGCCTTAATATTTCCACCTTATCTCCGTCAAAGACTTTATTCCTCTGCTCTATAACTGCTACACCTTTATAAACATCATAGTCTTTCACTATGCCTACTATATCATAATCCCTTATATAAGAAGAGGTTTCATGGATCTGACTGTGAGTATCCCCAAAATAAAAGCCTGTAAAATACACTCTATGACTTGCTTTCATTAAATCTTCCAGCCACTTACTTTGAAACACATAGTTTTTTGGATCTTCAAAATAGGCATCAATTGCCCTTCGGTAAGCTTTTACTACCGTAGCCACATAATAAGAACTTTTCATTCTTCCCTCTATTTTAAATGAATTTATTCCACTTTCAACTAATTCAGGAATATGTTCTATCATACAAAGATCTTTAGAATTCAATATGTAAGTTCCTTTGTCATCTTCAAATACTGGAAAATACTCTCCCGGTCTTTTTTCTTCCATCAAGTAGTACTTATACCTGCATGGTTGGGCACACTGACCTCTGTTTGAATCTCTTCCCGTCATGTAATTGGAAAGCACGCACCTACCTGAATAAGATATACACATAGAACCATGAACAAAAGCTTCTATTTCACAGCTTTTCGGAAGATGCTCTCTTATATCTCTTATTTCTTTAATAGATAACTCCCTAGCCAGTACTATTCTCCTCATTCCCTGGCTGTGCCAGAAGTTAGCAGACTTCCAATTTACACAGTTAGCCTGGGTACTTAAATGTAATTCTAAATTTGGAACAACTTCTCTAGCAGTGGTTATTACTCCTGGATCTGACACAATTATTCCATCTGCCTTTAATTCGTATAACTTTTTCAAATAATCTTCCAGCCCTTTTAAATCTTCATTGTGAGGAAATACATTTACAGTTATAAACACTTTTTTATTTCTTTTATGGGCATACTCTATTCCCTGTTTTAATTCCTCATCTGTAAAATTATCTGCAAATGCTCTTAAATTTAACCTGTTTCCTCCAAGATAAACTGCATCGGCCCCAAAATTTACAGCCGTTTGTAGTTTTTCCAGGTTACCGGCTGGTGCTAAAAGTTCCGGCTTCTTCATATCAGTCCCTCCTTACCGTAACAGCTATACCATCTCCCATAGGTATAATTGACGTAACAAATTTATTATTATCAGATATATCATTTAAATATTTCCTCATCCTTTTAACTATGGTTATCTTTCTTCTTTCCACTAATTCATCCCATGCTACCATTCCTCTAAAAAGCACATTATCTGCTACTATTATGCCGTCTTCACCTAACAAATTCAAACAATAAGGTAAAAATTGATTATAGTGTCCTTTTCCTGCATCCATAAATATAAAATCATACTTCTCCTGCATATTTTTAAGTACTTCAAGGCAATCCCCTTCAACAACCTGAATACAATTCATGAATTTGTACTTTTTTATATTATCCCTGGCAATTCTCACCATATTTCTATCTCTTTCTATGGTTGTTATTAAACTTTTCTTACCGGAGTTTATACTCATCAAAATAGCGGAATAGCCAATAGCCGTTCCTAGTTCTAAGATCTTCAAAGGTTTTTTTATATTTATCATAAGCTCTAAGAATCTAGCTACCTCTTTTTGAACTATTGGCACAGAATTTTGACTTGCATAGTCCTCCATTTCTTTTAAAATACCACTATGTTCTTCTATTAACGACTTTATATAATATTCTATATATTCATGTACAACACCACTCATTTTTTCCTCCAAAAGAATTAATCTCCCTGGGTAGCTTCCTTTACTTGTAAAAACTTTTTACTATCATCTGTAAAAAAATGTGTTCCGTCATTATTGGAAACAAAATAAAGATAATTTGTATTTTCTGGTTTTATAGCTGCTAAAATGCACCCTTTTCCAGGGTTTGATATGGGTCCTTCAGGAAGTCCATTTACTTTATATGTATTATATACAGAATCAACTTGCAGATCTTTATAATATAATTTATCTTTGTGTACTCCCAGGGCATATAGTACTGTAGCACAGGATTGAAGTTTCATTCCTTTCTGCAACCTATTATAAAATACAGAAGCTGCCTTTCCTCTTTCTTCTGGCTTTTCTACTTCCTTTTCTACTATAGATGCCATGGTTATTATTCTATCAAGCTCCTGTCCTTTCATTTGTACGCCAGTATCCTTTTCCACTTCATCTATAACTTCACAGAACCTATCCAGCATAATCTTAATTATATCTTCCCCGCTGCTTCCTTTTAAAAACTTATAAGTATCTGGAAAGAGATATCCCTCTAAATTATATCTCCTTTTAGCATCTTGTTTTATAAAATCAGGTAACTTATAATTTTTACAGCTTTCTAAAAAATCAGCACTGTTTATTACCCCATTTTTTTGCAAAATCATGCCTATATGTTCTGTATCACTGCCTTCAGGGATTAAAACTTCTACAGGTTCATCGTCTTTAATACCTACTTTTAAATAAGCTTCAAATTCACCCAAAGTTATGCTTCTTGAAAAAGAATATGATCCCTGCTTTACTTTAACATTTCCAAAATGTTTATTTATGTACCATTTCAACACAGATGCATTTTTCACCAGTCCTTGTTCACTTAATGTGTCTATAACCTGTGATAAATTTTCTTCCTGTTTTACATTAATACTTATTTTTTTTGCATTAGATTTAAGTGGATATTTTATATTATCTACCACATAATATAAAATTCCACCAATTATTATAATTAAAGCCAAACTACAGAGCAAAAAAACACTTTTCAAGTTTTTTTTCACCATTAACAATCCTTCCTACTTTTTTCTCATGGCTTTCCTTCTCTGTTCTGAATTCAGTATCCTCTTTCTCATTCTTATACTTTTAGGAGTGACTTCTACCAGTTCATCTGACGCTATAAATTCTAATGATTTTTCCAGAGTCATTTCATTTAACGGTACTAATTTCAAAGCCTCATCAGCACCTGAAGATCTGGTATTTGATAAATGCTTTTTCTTACATACATTTACTTCTATGTCTTCAGCCCTGGAACATTCACCAGCTATCATTCCTTCATACACATCCACTCCTGGTCCTATAAATAATATTCCCCTTTCCTGGGCATTATAAAGTCCATAGGTTATAGATGTACCTGCTTCAAATACTACCAGTGATCCCCTAGTTCTTTCAGGTATGTCCCCTTTATATTCTTCATAATCATCCAGCAAGTGGTTCATTATGCCATTTCCTTTAGTGTCAGTCATAAATTCATTTCTAAATCCAATAAGTCCTCTAGCAGGTATTTTAAATTCTAGCCTAACATATCCATTTACTGCAGATGTCATATTTACCATTTTAGCTTTTCTTGGTCCTAATTTTTCCATAACTACTCCCATAAATTCCTCTGGTACATCTATGGTGAGATGCTCAATAGGTTCCAATTTTTTCCCATCTTTTTCTTTAAATATAACTGTAGGCTTTGAAACTTGAAATTCATAACCTTCTCTCCTCATGGTCTCTATTAAAATTGAAAGATGGAGTTCGCCTCTGCCACTTACCTTGAAGCAATCCGGTGAATCAGTTTCTTCTACTCTGAGGGATACATTGGTTTCTAATTCTTTCATAAGTCTATCTCTCAAATGTCTTGAAGTTACATAATTTCCTTCTCTCCCAGCAAAAGGAGAATCATTTACCATAAAATTCATACTCAATGTAGGCTCATCTATATCAACAAAAGCAATAGCTTCTGGATTTGATATATCAGCTATAGTTTCGCCTATATTTATATTTTGGATACCAGAAACCGCAACTATATCTCCAAGTTTAGCTTCATTTACTTCTTCCTTCTTAAGTCCATTATAAATATACAAGTTAGATACTTTTACATTCTCTATTTTATTTCCTTTTCTTATCAGTGCAACTTGCTGATTTTTCTTTATAGTTCCCCTGGTTATTTTTCCTACTCCTATCCTACCTACATATTCATTATGATCTATTGTTGTAACAAGCATTTGAAGTGGCATGTCTATATATCCTTCCGGTGCTGGAACATTTTTTATTATGGTGTCAAATAGAGGCTCCATAGTACTAGAATCATCTTCTATTTCATACTTTGCAAAACCCGCTTTTGCAGAACAGTATACTACCTGAAAATCAAGCTGTGAATCTGTAGCACCCAGTTCTACAAATAGATCAAATATTTCATCTAAAACTTCAGAGGACCTTGCATCCGGTCTGTCTATCTTATTTATTACAACTATAGGTTCCAATTCTAGTTCCAGTGCTTTCTTTAAAACAAATTTTGTCTGGGGCATAGGTCCCTCATAAGCATCCACCACTAATAAAACACTATCTACCATTTCAAGCACACGTTCAACTTCTCCACCAAAATCAGCATGACCTGGAGTGTCTACAATATTTATTTTAACTCCTTTATGTACTACCGAAGTATTTTTTGAAAGTATGGTAATACCTCTTTCTTTTTCAAGGGCATTGGAATCCATAACCCTTTCCTCAACTTTCTCATTTGCTCTAAATATATTACTCTGTTTTAAAAGTGCATCCACTAATGTGGTCTTGCCATGGTCAACATGGGCAATTATTGCCACATTTCTTATGTCATTTCTTGTAAATAAATTCATTATTATTCCTCCAATTTGAAATTAGGTATAGGTATATGAGAATAACTATATCAAAATATATTACGCACACTGAAAAAATTGGATACTTTTTTGTATCCAATTAAAATTATAATACTCATTTTAATATTATAGTATTAAAATGTCAACTTCACAAATATTATTCATGACTTAATGTTATATTTCCATAATTATAGGTAATATCATTGGCTTTCGTTTTGTCTTTTCATACAGGAATAATCTAAGCACTTCTTTTACATTAGATTTTATATTGGCCCATTCAGTAATATGTTTTTTCTCACATTCATCCAGGGCACTTCTTACCAGTTCCTTTGCCTCTTCCATTAAATCTTCAGACTCTCTAACATAAACAAATCCCCTTGATATTATATCAGGTCCTGCAATAACAGTTCCACTTTCTTTCTCCATGGTAATTACTACAGTGAGTATTCCATCTTGAGACAGATGTTTCCTATCTCTTAAAACTATATTTCCTACATCTCCCACTCCAAGTCCATCTACAAATACCTGTCCAGATACTACTGTACCACTTTTTCTTATAGAATCTCTGGAAACTTCTATAACATCACCATTATCTGCTATAATTACATTATTTGGAGAAAGCCCAAGACTTGCAGCTAAATCTGCATGCTGTTTTAAATGTCTGTATTCTCCATGCACTGGTATGAAAAACTTAGGTTTTACAATAGTGTGTATTAATTTTAATTCTTCCTGACAGGCATGACCGGATACATGAACATCCGCCAGAGCTTCATATATTACCTCTGCTCCTTTTTTAAATAACTGATTTATAACTCTGGAAATTAATTTTTCATTCCCAGGTATAGAATTGGCTGAAATTATAATAGTATCTCCAGGAATAATATTTACTTTTTTGTGCTCAGAAGCTGCCATTCTTGAAAGAGCTGACATAGGTTCTCCCTGACTTCCAGTAGTTATTATGGCTATTTTATTACCATGATATTTATTTATATTATCTATACTTATAATTGTATTTTTTTTAATATCCAAATATCCTAGTTCCGTAGCTACCTCTACTATATTTTCCATGCTTCTTCCAGAAACTGCTACCTTTCTATCATATTTTTCTGCCGCAGTAATTACTTGCTGTATTCTGTGAATATTTGAAGCAAAAGTTGCTACTATTATCCTGCTTTTTGCAGAAGCAAAAAATTTTTGAAAAGTTTGCCCAACAGTCCTTTCAGACATAGTATATCCTGGCCTCTCCACATTAGTGCTGTCTGCCAGCATCACAGTTACACCTTTTTTACTAAGTTCTGCAAATCTAGCTAGATCAATTACGCTTCCATCGATAGGTGTATAATCAACCTTAAAATCTCCCGTATGAAGTATAATACCAGCAGAAGTGTGCACAGCAATAGCCATTGAATCAGCTATGCTGTGGCTAGTTCTTATAAATTCTACCCACATACTCTCTAATTTAATTACATCTCTTGCTTTTACGCACTTAAGATCTACTGTATCAATTAAATTGTGCTCTTTTAGCTTGGTTTGAACAATACCCAGAGTTAATTTGGTACCGTACACTGGAACATTAATTTCCTTGAGAACATAGGGTAATGCCCCTATATGATCTTCATGTCCATGGGTTAAAAATATCCCTCTTACCCTATCAATATTTTTTTTAAGATAGGTAATATCAGGTATAACCACATCTATACCTAGCATTTCTTCATCAGGAAATTTTAAACCACAATCAATTACTATTACGTCATTTTTAAACTCTATTACTGTAAGATTTTTTCCGATCTCACCTAGTCCACCTAATGGAATAATTTTTACTTTTTCTTTTTCTTTACGCAAAAAAATCTTCCCTCCTTCTCCACTTATATTTATTTTGATTTTTTTGTACATTCGCTGCATATACCATAAAATTTTAAACTATGATTTAGGATTTTAAAATTATATTTCTCCTCTATTTTTCTTTCTAGGGATTCTAAAAGATCATCTGTTACTTCAATTATTCTAGAACATTTAGTACATATTAGATGGTGGTGATGATGATTTTCTTCTCTATGGACTATTTCATATCTATTGCATCCATCATTTAGATCTAATTTACATATAACTCCTATATCTTCTAAAAGCTGCACAGTCCTATAAACTGTGGCTAAACCAATCTCAGGGCATTCAATCTTAACCTGATCATATATTTGCTCTGTGGTAAGATGTTTTCCTTCATTTTTTATTATAATATCCACTACAGCCCGTCTCTGTGGCGTAAGTTTATATCCTTTTTCTTTTAAACTATTTTTTAATCTCTCTATTTCTGAAGTAGAAAGCCTTGACATTACTATACCCCGTTTCAACTTAAATTTTAAAATATTCCCTAAAACTATCACAGTATAAGTCTAATATAGTACAATATGGTTGTCAATTGAAAATCAGTTAATATCAAAACTAAAGGCTATAATCCCTTATCATAGCATTTAGTTTTAATATTAATAACTTATTTTAATCTTTAAATAAAGCTTCATACACTTCTGAAACCTGATTAAATTCCTCATCATCTTCCACTGTGACAAACGCTTCATTTCCATTCTCCTCTTTAATTATTTTAAGCACTATTGCATCACTACAATCCTCATCTTCTGCAGGTATCACAATAATGTATTCTCTATCTTCTATATCAAATTTAGTCACTACTTGAAATTTAGCCTTCTCTCCACTTTCATCTTCCAGCATTAAACTATTAATATCATTTTCCATACTAAAATTACCTCTCTTATCAAAACTAATCTTGAAAAATACTTCTATTTTGAAATTCTATCCAAATATCCCTGTAATATATAGGTAGCCGCCATTTTATCTACTATTTTCTTTCTTTTTGCTCTGGATAAATCTCCTTCTAACATAGCTCTATTAGCCGCTACAGTAGTTAGTCTTTCATCCCACATTTTCACAGGTAAATTTATAAATTCCTCTATAATCTCACAAAATTTTAACACCTTTTCACTTTGGGGGCCTAAGGTTCCATTCATATTCTTAGGCAATCCGCAAACAATTACTTCCACATCATATTTATCACATATAATCTTTAACTCTTCAATATCTTTCTTTTCACCTTTTCTCCTGATAGTAGTAATACCTTGTGCCGTTATTCCCAGCGGATCACTTAAAGCTACCCCTATTGTTTTATTCCCTACATCTAATCCAAGTATTCTCAAATTATTACTCTCCTATTTTTATTATTGTCATATTTAAAATAAAAATGTCCAAAAAGGACATTTTTATTTTATACCTAAATATGCTTTTAAGACTTCCTCAAGTATTTCATCTCTCTCAAGCTTTCTAACCAATGACCTTGCTCCATTATAATTTGTTATATAAGTGGGATCACCAGAAATCAAATATCCTACTAATTGATTTACCGGATTATATCCTTTTTTAATTAGCGAATCATAAACTTCAGTTAATATTTCTCTGGTTAGAGCTTTCTTACTTTCAGAAATATCAAACTGAATGGTATTATCCTTACTCATATATATCACCCCGCTAACAATTCTAATTAAATATATTATAAATCATATTTTATAAAATGTATACTACTTAACTATTTTTTCCATAATCACACTGCATTTTCCTATTGCCTCTTCTAATTTATCTGGAAGTTTTCCTCCAGCTTGAGCCATATCAGGCCTTCCACCTCCACCTCCTCCGGTAATAGCTGCAACTTCTTTTATGATTTTTCCACAATGAACCCCTTTTTCTGTGGCATCTTTAGTTGCCATAGCTACTAACTGTACTTTTCCTTCTATATTGCTTCCTAACAAAACTACAGAATTTTGTGACTTACTTCTGATTTTATCTGCCAATTCCCTAAGTGCATTTCCATCTATACCCTTTAACACTCCTGTAAACAGATTTATTCCTTTAACAATCTTAACGCTATTTAAAATACTATCTTCTGCACTGCCAGCTAATTTTATTTTTAATTCTTCAAGATCTTTTTTCACTTCTCTTAATTCATTAAGTTGTAAATCTAACTTATGAACAATTTCTCTCTCAGAACACTTAAATTTATTTGCTATTTCCTTTAGCATATCACTTTTTAAATATAAATATTCAATTGCCTTTCTTCCTGTAACAGCTTCTATTCTCCTTACACCAGCAGCTATTCCTGATTCTGTAACTATTTTAAACATACCTATTTCTCCAGAATTACCCACATGAGTACCTCCACAAAGTTCTCTGCTGAAATCTCCTATTGAAACAACCCTTACCTCATCTGTATATTTACTGTCAAAAATTGCTATTGCCCCACTCTTTTTTGCTTCTTCCAATGACATTATGTTAGTATTCACTGTATTTACTGACCTTACATTCTCATTTACCAAATCTTCAATTTCTCTCAATTGCATGTCATTTAAAGCTTCGAAATGATTAAAGTCAAATCTTAACCTATATTCATCTACATAGGAGCCAGACTGATGTACATGTTCTCCTAAAGTTCTCCTTAAGGCTTCATCTAAAAGATGAGTTGCCGTGTGATTTCTTCTTATATCATCTCTTCTATTTTTATCTACACTTAACACTACAGTATCTTCTAAACTTACACTTCCTGAAATAATATTGACGAAATGAAGTGTTTTTCCCGCCACGTTGTTCTTACAGTCTAAAATCTCACCTTTAAAGTTTTTATTATATATAATGCCCCTGTCTCCTACCTGGCCACCCATTTCCGCATAAAATGGCGTACTTTCAACTAGTATAACCCCTTTCTCACCCTCACCCAAAAGGGATACAAATTCTTCGTCCTTTACCATAAGTTTAACCTTTGATGTAGACTCCAGCCTGTCATAACCCTGAAATACAGTATTTATATATAGAGGTATTTTGTTTAATATAGTATCCTCCGCTCCCATATAGTTGGTTTCTGACCTGGCAGCCCTTGCCATTTCTCTTTGATTTTGCATTTTTTTATCAAATCCCTGCAAATCCACTGTCATATTCTTTTCTTGCAATATTTCTTCAGTAAGCTCTATAGGAAAACCATAAGTATCATATAATTTAAATGCCTTTTCCCCTTCAAGTATAGAGCTATCATTACTTTCCAATTCATGTATAAATTCATTTAAAATTTGCATTCCACTGTCTATAGTTTCATCAAATCTTTCTTCCTCAAGCTTTATAACCTTTTCTATGTATTCTTCCTTTTCTCTCAATTCAGGATAACTTTCACAGGAATTATCTATAACCACCTTAGATAGTTTATATAAAAATCCTTCACTAATACCAAGAGATTTTCCGTGTTTTGCAGCCCTTCTTAAAAGCCTTCTAAGTACATATCCCCGTCCTTCATTTGAAGGCAATATTCCATCACTTATCATAAAAGTAACACTTCTTATATGGTCTGTTATTACTCTAATAGATATATCATTATTTTTATCTTCATTATATTTTGCACCTGATATACTACTTACTTCTTTTAATATGGCATTTATAGTATCCACTTCAAATATACTATTTTGTTCCTGCATTATAGTAGCCATTCTCTCAAGCCCCATGCCTGTATCTATGTTGGGATTTGAAAGTTTATTATAATTACCATGCTCATCTTTGTCAAACTGAGTAAAAACCAAATTCCAAAATTCAACTACCCTGTCGTTATCAGCTGCTTCTATAAATTCCTCTACTGTGTTTATCTTTCCTTCTCCTCTGTCATAATAAATCTCAGAACAGGGTCCGCAGGGACCTACTCCATGCTCCCAGAAGTTATCTTCTTTCCCAAGCCTAAAAATCTTAGAAGCATCTACATCTGTATTTTTTGTCCATATATCATAAGCTTCATCATCATCTAAGTATATGGTAACATATAATCTATTTTTAGGTAACTTTAAAACTTCCGTAATAAATTCCCAAGCCCAAAAAATTGCTTCTTCTTTAAAATAATCTCCAAAAGAAAAATTTCCAAGCATCTCAAAGAAAGTACCATGCCTTGAGGTTTTTCCAACGTTTTCAATATCTCCAGTTCTTATACACTTTTGACAGGTAACTACCCTTTTTCTAGGAGGAACCTTAAGTCCTGTAAAATATGGTTTTAATGGAGCCATGCCAGCGTTTATCAAAAGTAAACTTTTATCATTTTGGGGAACTAAAGAAAAGCTTGGTAATCTCAAATGTGCTTTTCCTTCAAAAAAACTTAAATACATTTCTCTAATTTGATTTAATCCCAATTTTTCCATATATATCTCTCCTTTTCACTCAATGTATCTCTCTATTTAATAAAAACTCTCCTTAAAAATAGCTTAAAAAAATAAAAAGCTTTCATCCATTGAAGGGACGAAAGTTTTTCGCGGTACCACCCTAATTATACAGATATCTACATCTATATCTCTTAAACACCATATACTGCTCCTAGACAGCTTCAATAAATCTTATATGAGAAGCTTTACACCATCTACTTCCTCTCTTTCATATAAGAATATACCTACTCCTTCTATTCACTGCCCCATATTCATTTATGATACAAATTATAATTTAAATACACTTTTATGTCAATATTAGACTTTATAATTAAATTAAGAGTTAATATTTATTAGTTAAGAGTTAAAAGTTAAGAATTAAGAGTTAAGGATGATTTTCTTTCGTCAAAACTGCAGAAAATCTAAAATAAATAATAATTTAAATCTTCATACATCACCTTAAATATGACTCCTAAAGGAACCGCAAGAACCATTCCAATGAATCCTGCTATTTTTCCTCCAATTATTAGAAGAAGTATTACCACTAAGGGGTGCATACTTATACTATCTCCCGTAACCTTAGGACATAATATATTTCCCTCTATTTGCTGCAATATATAAAGACATACTGCTGTCCATAAAGCTTTTCCCGGAGATTCTATCAAGGCTATAGCCACAGCTGGTAAAGCTCCAAATACAGGACCAAAATATGGAATTATATTAAAAAATGCATTAAATATGGAAAGTATTATGGGAAAATCCACATTTAGAATTATAAGTATAAAAAACGTAACTATTCCTACAAGCCCGCTTAACATAAGTTGACTTACTATGTACCTTCCCAATATTTTATCTGCGTGACAACTTATATCTTTAATTATAATTCTACTTTTCACAGGAAAAGCAGAAAGTATTTTTTCATTTATGCACTTACCTTCAGACAAAAAATAATAAGTTATTATAGGAATAACTATAATAGACAAAATATTTTGTCCTATATTCATTAAAAAATCTACTATTTTAGTAAACATAAGAGTTACTTCTCTATCGATTTTTTTGTTAAAATTATCAGTTACCATGTATATGGTTTTATTGCCCTGAATTGGTTTTAACTTTGCATAAAGATTATCTATTAAATTCTGAATACTACGTATGGCATTATTTAGGCTTAAACGTTCTTTAAACAGAGATGGTATAAGAATTGCAAATATACTTATAATTAATAAAATCAGTATACCTATTAAAAGTAATGCACTAATTTTTTTACTCATTCCTTTATTCACCATGATTTGTTGAATAGGCTTTAAAGTATATGCTATTAAGAAAGATATAAGCATTAAATATAGCATTTCTTTTAATACAGAGACCTTTAAAATAACCACCACTATAATTATACAAATAATAGTAACCAATAGATATTTAATTTTGCGCTTTTTTTCAATACTCATCCTATCATCTTCCATAATTTAAATTTTATAATTTTCATCTTCTTCAAGATCAAATAATTTATGAGGTGAATTAAAAAATTTTAAATTGTCACTTTCTCCTCTATATAGTAAATTATTTTCTCCTAAAATCAAATTATCTATGAGCACTATTTTTTTTCCGTCTATAAAATTACTTATAAATCCAGTGGATAGTATAAGGGCTTTTATTAAAAAAGTATTCTTATGAAATAATATATCCTCTACTATTCCAATCAAATGTCCCTTTTTATCTACTACATTCATGCCTTTTATATCACTAAATTGTAAAAACTTTTTTCTATTGGTGTCAGTAACAACTATTACAGAAGCAAAGCTTACTACATCTTCTAAAAATACATTTAAATTTTTTTTAAACAAACTATTAGGAGTTATAACAAAGCCTTGAACTATTTTATTATTAAAATTTAGTATTATATCACTTACAAAACCCAATAAATTTCCAGAAAGATTTACTGCATCCATAAATATAAAATCTCTTGTTCTGTACAAAAATATCACCTTTATTTTTAAAATATATAGCTGTAGTTTATGTAAAAAAATAAAAAATATAACTTGAAAAAGTTATATTTTTTATTTGAAATATATATTACCCATGAACATGTTCATGAATAGTTTCTGAATGTGTTTTCATTTTCCAGGGTTCTAGTCCTTGAGATTCCCTATAATCATTTATTGCTTTATGAATAGCTTCTTCCGCTAATACCGAACAGTGCATTTTTACCGGTGGGAGTCCATCTAGTGCATCTGCTACTGCCTTGTTAGTAAGATTCCATGCCTCTTCCAATGTCTTTCCTTTTATAATTTCTGTTGCCATACTTGAAGATGCTATGGCAGAACCACATCCAAAAGTTTTAAATTTTACATCTTTTATGATGTTATCTTCAACTTTTATGTACATTTTCATTATATCTCCGCACTTTGGATTTCCGACTTCTCCAATTCCATTTGCATCTGAAATTTCCCCTACATTCCTTGGATTTCTGAAGTGATCCATAACTTTTTCACTGTACATCATAATTGTTCTACCTTCTCTCCTTTATTTTGTGATTTTATAAAGTCTTCCCAAAGTGGTGACATGTCCCTTCTCCTTGCTACTATCTCTGGAATTACCTTTAGTGCATAATTTACATCTTCCTCTGTAGTTCCTGAACCTAATGTGAGTCTAAGAGATCCATGTGCCACTTCATGAGGTAACCCTAGTGATAAAAGAACATGGGAAGGATCTAAGGAACCTGATGCACAAGCACTTCCAGTAGATGCAAATATACCCGCATCATTTAGATCCAAAAGTATAGTTTCTCCCTCTATTCCAATAAAACTTAAATTCGCATTTCCTGGCAACCTTTTGCTGCCTTCAGGGCCATTTAGCTTAGTATAAGGTATCTTCTTCATTAGTCCATTTATAAGTTTATCCCTTAAGTAACTTAATCTTTTAGCCTCATTATCTAAATCACTGACAGCCAGTTCTATTGCTTTTCCCATTCCAACTATTCCAGGTACATTCTCTGTAGAAGCTCTCTTTCCTCTTTCCTGTCCACCACCATGTATTAAATTTTCAATTTTTACTCCTTTTTTTAAATACATTGCCCCTATTCCTTTAGGTCCATAAAATTTATGCGCTGCCATTGAAAGGGCATCTATATTCATTTCCTTTACATCAATATTAACATGGCCTATAGCCTGAACTGCATCTGTATGAAAATATATTTTTCTTTTTTTGCAGATTTCACCTATTTCCTTTATAGGCTGGATTGCACCTACTTCATTATTACCAAACATTACTGATACTAATATTGTAGTATCCTTAATAGCTTTTTCAAGTTCCTCTAAACTTATAATTCCATACTCATCCACACCTAGATAAGTAACTTCAAAACCATTCTTCTCTAAAAATTCACAAGCGTGTATTACAGCATGATGTTCTATACGGGTAGTTATTATATGATTTCCCTTATTCTTATTTGCAAAGGCTATTCCCTTTAATATCCAGTTATCACTTTCTGAACCTCCGGCAGTAAAAAATATTTCATTTTTTTCTGCATTTATAGCTTTGGCTACTCTATCCCTGGCTTCATCTATAGCTTTTCTTGGAATATCAGACATAGAATACAAGGAAGATGGATTACCAAAATTTTCTGTAAAATAAGGTATCATCTCTTGTAACACTTCTGGTTTGGTATAAGTAGTTGCTGCATAATCCATATACACCTTTTTATCCATTTATTTATCCCCTTTCAATTTGTTTTGTTTCATATTATTGTAGTCATCCACCATATCTTGTAAAGTCGTAGACTTCATAATTTCATCTATTCCATCTTTTATCCTACTCCACAAAAGCCTGGTAGCACAACAATCTATATTACTACAAGAACTTTCATTATTTTCATCTACACAATCCGATATTTCCACAGGCCCTTCTAAAACTTTCATTATATCCCAAACAGTTATATCTTTGGGATCTCTATTTAAAATGTATCCGCCCTGGGATCCTCTTATACTCCTAATCAAATTGGATTTTCTAAGACCTGAGAACAGTTGCTCTAAATAATATTCAGATATACTCTGTCTCTCTGATATAGTTTTTATAGATAGGGGTTCATCTCCATAGTGAATGGCCAAATCCACCATGGCTTTTACTCCATACCTTCCCTTTGTGGACAGCTTCAATTAATCACTTCCTTTTAAATCGCAGTACTTCTCCATCATATTATCAAATCAGAGTAAACTTGTCAACAATAAGTGTAATTAGATATATAAAAATAAATACCAGACAACCTACCTATTGATTTTCAACACGTTTTATAAAATTCATGTAATTTTCAGCAGATTTTTCCATCTTATTTTCGCCTGGTATGTAATATTTTGTATTTTCCAATTTATCCGGCATATACTGCTGCCATACATAATTATTTTTGTAGTCATGGGGATATTTATATCCATCTCCTCTATCTAGCTCTTGGCTCTCATAATAATGGCTGTTTTTTAAATGAGAGGGTATATCACCTATATCTTTGCTATCTATATCCCTTAAAGCCATGTCTATAGCTTTATAACAAGAGTTAGATTTAGGAGCTGTAGCCAAAAGTATAACAGCTTGAGAAATTGGAATTCTAGCCTCCGGAAGTCCTAAATAAAGTGCACTTTTAACTAAAGAATATACAATACTTGATGCCTGGGGATAGGCAAGACCTATGTCCTCGGAAGCTATTACAAGTAATCTTCTACAAATGTCACTTAACTTTCCTCCTTTTATTAAAAGTGCGGCATAGTATATGGAAGCATCTGGCGAGCTGCCTCTTATACTCTTTTGAAGGGCACTTAATGCATCGTAAAAATAATCTCCTTTTTTATCAAAATTAAACGCTTTTTCCTGTAAACATTGTTTTACCCTATACAGTTCCAAACTTATATACTTACCTTTAATGAACTTTGTAGAATATATGACTGCTTCTAAAAAATTAATAGCTCTCCTCAAATCTCCTCCACACATAGTTGCTATATATTCAAGTGTTCCTTCTTCAGCATTTATTTCCATACCATCTTCACACTTAATCACATCTATTATTCTATTTAAAGTTTTTATTATATTATCATTTTCTACAGGTTTAAACTCAAATACTATGGACCTGCTTAATATAGCATTATATACACAATGATAAGGATTTTCAGCAGTACTTGCAATTAAAGTCAATCTTCCATCTTCAATATATTCAAGTAATGCCTGTTGTTGTTTCCTATTAAAATTCTGTATTTCATCTAAATAAAGTACCACACCTTTATACCCCATAAAACCGTCTAAATTTCTAACTATATTATAAATATCTTTTACAGAGGCATTAGTAGCATTCAATTTATATAATTTTTTATCAATACTACCAGATATTATATTGGCTACCGTAGTTTTTCCCACTCCAGGTGGACCGTAAAAAATCATATTCATTATTCTTTTATTTTCTATCATACTTCTTAAAATTTTATCTTTTCCCAGTATATGTTCCTGACCAACCACATCACCAATAGTTTTAGGTCGCATTCTTTCTGCCAGCGGTTCCATTTTTTCACCTCCTAAATATATTCAAAAAAATAAAACACATGCTACATAAATCAACTATAGATTACATAGCATTTATACAGTACATGTTTTTCTTATATGTATATTATTTACTTTTTTATTTTTTATAGACCGGAAATTATATTTGCTAAAAACCTCTATCATATTCCATTACCCTATTTTTAAAATATACTATCTTTAAATTGCACAATTGTGCCATTTCTTTTGCCGCCATAAAATTATTTCCTATAGCTTCAACCTGATGGGCATCAGAACCAACTGTTATGTATTTCCCACCCAGTTCATTAAACCTTTTATATATTTCTATCATATTCTTTACTGAAATATTATTACAAAGCCTTCTGGTATTTAACTCCAGACACTTACCTTCTTTTATAATCTCTTTTAGTATGTCATCTATTATATCAGAAAAATCTTTATAGTATAGTTCTCTGTCTTCAAATTTAGCATATCTAGCTATATAGTCAATATGACCTAAGCTATCTATAAAGTAAAATTCCTTTAAATTTTCTAACATAACTTGAAGATATTTTAAATAAGCTTCCTTTTTACTTTTATCTTTATAGTAGTCAGGATAGTAAAGATCTAAATTATCCACTAAATGTATTGACCCTATAACATAATCGAAAGAATTATTTTCTATTAATTTTCTACTTTCTTCTATACAATCTTCTTTCATTCCAAGCTCTATTCCTAAAAGCAAATTATTATTTCTATATTTAGAATATGTATTAAAATAATCATCTACATTAAAACAAAATGAATCTTTCTTAGGAAAATTAACATCCATATGTTCTGTCACTATAAGCGATATATTTTTTTCTTCCATACATTTTATTGCATCTTCTATTTTCATATTTGAGTCTGTAGAAAAAGTTGTATGTATATGCGTGTCAAACACTTATACTTCCCCCCTCTAAATTAAAATTAAGAGAAAGTTAAGAGAATTGTAAGAAAAATTATAATCTCCTTTCATCCAAAACTCTCAATAACATTAATATAAACTAAATTATTATATAATTTACTCCCTAATGTTAAACCTTTCCCCCATGTTTATTTTATTTAAATTTATACCTTTTTAATCTTTAAGCGCATTAACTTTTATGCATTCATCTGCACATCTTGAAATTAGATTTGAAACCTTGTCTACAGTTTCTATAGAGCATTCTCTCACTACTTCATCCGCCAATTCACCATGTTCCCATAAAAATTGATATACATTTAAAATTATATTATCTCTTATACGGCAGTAAAAATATTCTCTTTCCATTAGTTCTGCTCTTTTATTAATATTTTCTATAAAGTTATATTTTTTTGCCACATTTAAAGCATTCTCATTTAAGCGTTCTCCTGTTTTTAGAACTACCTTTCCATTTACCACCTCTGTTTCAGATTTATTTTCAATATCTGTAAGGATATCATTTATTTCCATCATTGGAGGTAATTCTGATTTTTCTACCCACGTATATATAATATCCCTTTGCTTTTTCCATACGGTCATTATGTATACAATGTCAGCTTTTAATTCCAAAGTATAGGTGTTAATGTCTTTAGCCTCTTCCCTCTTTGCCTTTAAAACGTTTAATATACTAGTCTGCCAATAACCTGTTGAATCTAATATAGGTTTTGTAGACGCTTCCACCATATCAGATAGCAAGTTAAAATTATCCATATTTATCCCTCCTAAAAACTTATATTTATAAAAACTCATACTTATATTATAATTCATTATCTCCAAAATTTGAATGTAATTTAATTGTCAAAACTGCTTATTGTTCACTATTTATACTACTATATCTGCTTAAAAACTACATTAAAAGTTATATTTTCTTCCATATAATCAGCTTTTATTGTTCCTCCTTGAAGTTCTACTATACTTTTAGCAATAGATAGACCTAAACCACTTCCTCCACTATATGATGATCTTGATTTATCAAATCTATAAAATCTATCAAACAATTTATTAACTTCCTCTTCATTTATAGGATGACATTTGTTTTGTATGGAAGTTACCACACATTCTCCCTGTTTCTTTAATGAGACTTTCACATTACCTGGTTTCACACAATATCTTATAGCATTCATAAATAGATTTTCAAATATCCTTACAGTTTTACCAGGGTCTACATTTACAATAAACTTATATTTAGGAAAATCTTTAGAAATAGTTACAGAATTCTCTTCACAAATTGGAACTAATTCTTCTATAAGCTGCTCCAATAAACCATTTAGAGATATATTATTCTTATTCAGACTTACGGCATTATTTTTAAGTTTGGTGTACTCAAATAAATCATTTATTAAAATATCCAATTTTTCAGATTTACTATATGCAATATTAATATATTGCTCTAATTGATATTCATCTTCATATTTTCTATCTTTAATCAGTCCTAAATATCCTTTAATTGAAGTAAGCGGTGTTCTTAAATCATGAGAAACATTTGTTATAAGTTCATTTTTCATCCTTTCCTGTTCTCTTTCGTGTTTTATCTTATTATTCAGTTCCTCCGCCATAAAATTTATGTGCTTAGCCAGAGAAGTAAGTTCATCATGTCCCTCAATCCTTATCTTGTGATGTAAATTTCCTTTGGATATTTCAATGAGTCCTGAAGATATATTTTCTATATACCGCATCTTTTTATTAGTAGCAAAATAAAACATCACAAGAAATGCTGCTAAAGATATGATAATACCGGAAATAGGATTATAATTTTTTTCATACACTATTTCATACTCCGGTATAGCCGTTAATACCAGATAAGCTTTTCCATCACTAAAGTCTATAGGATAAAAACTAATATATTCTTTATTTTGGCTTATGATATTTTCTGCGTTTTTATGTATATTTTGAATGTTTTTCATCATCTCTAAAGAATTTTTTATGGAATTTTTTATGGTTGTATATACATCTATTTGGGTTTCTTCCGCATTATTTGATTTATATAATACTTTTCCATCTAAATCTGTAATAATTATCTTTTCCATATCTGAATATCCATAGTCGTTTATAATTTTTTGAACTTTAGCCTTATCATTTATACTCATATTTTTATTTTTTATTTCATCTGCTATTGAATTCATACTTAAAGATATTCTTTCTATTCCCTTACTATAATCTATTCTGGCAGTCATATTTCTGTTTTGAAGAAATAACCCTGAAACTTTTCCAATAGCAAAAGCTGCAATTAGACATAGAGCAAATATTAATATAAGTTCCAGCCTTATACCAATATCCAGCTTATTCCATATAATCCTATATATTTTTTTAAAAGATGTTTTTAGGGCATTTTTAAATCTAATTTTCAATTTTATATCCTACCCCCCAAACAGTCTTTATAAATCGAGGTTTCCGTGGATTTTCTTCTATTTTTTCTCTTATTTTTCTTATATGAACCATTACAGTATTATCTGATTCCAAAAAATCCTCTTTCCATACAGATTCATATATTTTTTCTATACTAAATACCATTCCCCTGTCTGAAGCCAGTAATTTTAATATATTAAATTCTCTAGGAGTAAGCTTTATATCCCTATCTCCAACTTTTACTTCATGGGTTACAGTGTTTATAACTAAATCTTCTACCTCAATTATTTCCTTTCTAATTCTTTTAGACATATTTAATCTCTTGTATCTTCTGAGCTGAGACTTTACTCTGGCTGCAAGTTCCAGTGGATTAAAAGGTTTTGTGACATAGTCGTCTGCCCCTGTGGTAAGTCCTAAAATCTTATCTAAATCTTCACTTTTAGCTGACAACATTATTATGGGCATATTTTTGCCCTGCCTTATTTTAATACAGGTTTCAATTCCATCCATTTTAGGCATCATTACATCTAAAATTACCAAATCCACATCAATATTATTTAAAATTCTCAAAGCCTCTAAACCATCAGAAGCTTTTAATACATCATACCCTTCATTTGCCAAATATATTTTAATTAAATCTCTAATTTCTTTTTCATCGTCAACCACCAATATAATTTCTTTTTCCATATTGCACCTCTTTCTAAAATAAAAGCAGCAGCAAATCTGTATATTACCTCTGCTAATATTATAGCAAAAATCAAATCCAAAATTACATGTTGTTTTACGAACTGGGTAGATAATATTATAACTGCACCTATAATATTTATAATATATTTATTAGACTTCTTCTCAATTGCTTCTATTGAAGCTCTCATAACTGCATAACTTGTGAGAACATGTATGCTTGGAAAACAATTAAAAGGCTTATCCAATTTATAGGTTAGTCTGACAATGTGTATAAATATATCATTTCCTTGGAGAAAAGGCCTGGTCACTGTAGTTTGAAAGAAAAAATAGGTTATATAGCATGATATCATTCCTAAAAGTATAGTGATCATAGTCTTATAATAAATATTTCTACATACAAAGCAAAAGTGTATAAGAACTGATATTAAAAAAGGATACCACATCCAGTATGGAATTATAAACTCCTTTATAAACGGAACATTTTTATCTAAAGTAGTGGCTAAGCTATAACACCCATTAATGGCGTTATTCAACTTGCCGTACATTATATTTATCAGGGGTATTACGAGCATAAGGCTTAAAGGTATAAGATTTAACTTTATATTTTTCAACACATCACCATCTCTCAAATTTAAGTATTCATATGTAAGTTCCTAATTCCTATTATAGAAATTATTCCTTAAGTATTTACTACTTAAATTCTTAAATATTTCTTAACTTATGTATAATAAAATATAGACTGTTTCCATTAAGTGACTAGATACAGTCTATTTTATATCAAGTGATTCTTAGGTTAAATCATATTCATATTTTTTCTATGGCTTTTCTATCCTGTTTTTTGTTGCATATTTTTTGTCTTCTCTTTTCTAATTCTTGTTCTAAGTCTTCTAAAGTTATACTTTGGTTTGCCATCAATACCAATATATGATACATTAAATCACATAGTTCACAAATTTGCTCTTCTTTATTATTATTTTTACTGGCAATTATAACCTCAGAACTTTCTTCCCCAACCTTTTTTAGTATTTTATCTAGTCCTTCTTTAAACAAGTAATTGGTATAAGATCCTTCTACAGGATTTTGTTTTCTATCTTTTATAACACTGTATAATTCTTCTAATACATTCTGTAATTCCATAAAAATACCTCCTCCAAATTTAGGCACCCCAAAATAATACTAAGTCAAAAACACTTGTCATTCATTTCACAGTGCTTTATATTAGTTTTCTATAGAAACAGCTTCTATTTCCAGTATGGCAGGCCGCACCTATTTGCTCTACCTTTATTAAAAGAGTATCATAATCACAATCCAAATTTATACTCTTCACATATTGGTAATGGCCTGAAGTGGCTCCTTTATTCCATAATTCATTTCTGGATCTGCTCCAAAACCAAGTTCTTCCTGTTTCAATAGTTTTATTTAAAGACTCTTCACTCATATATGCTACCATAAGTACTTCTCCATTTTCAAAATCTTGAATTACAGCAGGAATAAGTCCCTTTTTAAAATCTATCTTTTTTAAAATCTCTTTTTCCATATTATCACCTGTTTTAATATATTTTTCACAAAAATTAACTATTATAATCTTACTGCAACGCCTTTTCCCTTAAGATATTCTTTTACATCTTTTATTTTTAATTCTCCATAGTGAAACAAGGAGGCCGCTAGGGCTGCATCTGCACCTGAATCTTCAAATACATCATAAAAATCTTTTAAAGAGCCGCATCCTCCGGAGGCTATTACAGGAATATTTACTGATTCTACTACAGCTTTAGTAAGCTCTATATCATATCCATTTTTTGTACCATCTGCATCCATACTCGTAAGAAGTATTTCTCCTGCTCCCAGACTTTCCACTTTCTTAACCCATTCTATTGCATCTATACCCGTATTTTTTCTTCCACCTTCTATAAATATATCCCAGCCCTGTCCCTCTGATCTTTTCTTTGCATCTATAGCAACTACCACGCACTGGGAACCAAATTTATCCGCAGCCTCATATATTAAATTAGGGTTTCTTATAGCTGCAGAATTTACAGATATTTTATCTGCTCCTGCCCTAAGTATACTTTTAAAATCATCTATGCCTGATATTCCCCCTCCCACAGTAAGCGGAATAAATACTTTTTCTGCAGTTCTTTCTACTACATCAATTAATGTTTTCCTTTTCTCATAGGTAGCAGTAATATCTAAAAACACTATCTCATCTGCCCCCTGTTTATTGTAATGCTGTGCTATATCCACCGGATCTCCCACATCTTTTAAGTTTATAAAATTTATTCCTTTTACAACCTTCCCCATATTTACATCCAAACATGGAACTATCCTTTTAGTAAGCATACTCTAATTCCCCCCCACTTCTATAGCTTCTTTTAAAGAAAGTGTTTTTGAATATATGGCTTTCCCAACTATAGCACCATACACATCCTCTGCCTTGAGTTTTTTAATATCCTCTATGTCTTTTATACCGCCAGAGGCTATTACATTGCACTTAACTGAATTTTTAAGTTCTAAAAGTTGTTCTACATTAGTTCCTTTCAAAGTTCCATCCCTGCTTATATCTGTAAATATCAAAGTTTTTACCCCTATTTGCTCCATCTGTTTACCAAAATCTATGTAATTTATCTCACTAAGAGTTGTCCAGCCATCTACAGCTGGTATCCCGTCTTTAGCATCTATTCCAACGGCAATTTTTTCTCCATAATTTCTTACCGCATCTATTACTAGGTTTCTATTATTTAAAGCTGCCGTTCCAAGTATCACTCTACTAACACCTAACTTTATAAAGCTGTCTATTATTTCTATACTCCTTATGCCGCCGCCTACCTCTATAGGTACATCTACATTTTTCACTATGTTAGATATTATACTTAAATTTTCACCGGCACCCTTTAACGCTCCATCTAAATCTACTATGTGTATATATTCTGCACCTTCACTTTTGAACTTTAACGCCGTATCCAGAGGATCTTTAGCTACAATCTCCTGTGAATTCATATCTCCCTGATATAGCCTAACACATTTTCCACCTTTTAAATCTATTGCCGGAAGTATTAACATATAAAACTGCCTCCTTTATAGTACATTTTATTTTTCTATAAGTTTTATAAAGTTTTTTAACATTTTAATTCCCACATCTCCGCTTTTTTCAGGATGAAATTGAGTTCCATACACATTTCCCTTATTCACAACTGCAGGTACATCTACCCCATAGAAACTGTATGCATTTAAATTTTCCTCACATTCTAATTCTGCATAAAAGGAATGTACAAAATACACATAACTGTTTTGAGGAATTCCCTCCAAAATAGAACACTCCTTTTTTACAGTTAGACTATTCCATCCTATATGAGGTATTTTTATATCTCCATAAAGTTTAGTTATATTACCTGGTATAAGTCCCAGTCCGCTACACTTTTCTATTTCTTCTCCTGTATCAAACAAAAGCTGCATTCCAAGACATATGCCAATTAAAGGTATACCCTTTGCGGCTGTGTCCTTTATTACCACATCTAATTTTTTATTTTTTAAATTTTTCATAGCTTCTGGAAAAGCTCCTACTCCCGGTAGTATAATCCCCTTGCTGTTTTCTATGTCATATTCATTTGCAGTTATCTTTGCATCTACACCTATATATTTTAGTGCCTTTTTTACACTTTTTAAATTTCCCATTCCGTAATCTATAATAGAAATCAAAGTTATTTCCTCCTCTCAATTAAATTATTCCCTTTGTAGACATTATTCCCTCTATTTTTTCATCTATGGATACAGCTTCCCTTAAAGCATGAGCAAAGGACTTAAAAATCCCCTCTATAATGTGATGAGTATTTTTACCATAAAAAACTTTTACATGAAGAGTCATTTCAGCGTTAAAAGCCAGTGCCCTAAAAAATTCTTCTACTAGTTCCGTATCCATTTCTCCCACTTTGGAATTCTTTAAATCGCCCTGAAATACTAAATAAGGTCTTCCGCTTAAGTCTATTGACACCATAGCTAAACTTTCATCCATAGGTATAAAAGCAGTTCCATATCTTTTTATGCCCTTTTTATCTCCTAGTGCCTGTTTTATGCATTTTCCAAGTGTAATTCCCACATCTTCTACAGTATGATGAAAATCCACATCCAGATCCCCTTTTGCATACACGTCTAAGTCCATAATTCCATGCTTTGCTATCATGCAAAGCATATGATTAAAAAATCCTATTTCTGTATTTATATCATATTTTCCCTTTCCATCTAAATTGATTTTAACCTTTATATCTGTTTCATAAGTTTTTCTGGAAAGTTCTCCTATCCTCATAAAAACACCTTCTTTTATAAAATCTATTTTAATATTTTATACAAATTTTCTACAACAGCTTCATTTTCTTCCCTGCTGCCCACAGTTATTCTTAAAAAATCTTTAAGCCTTCCCTGTTTATAACTTCTCACAATTATTTTATTTTTAAGAAGATATTTATATACAAACTCTGCATCTTGGAATCTTATAAGTATAAAATTTGCGCAGGTAGGATATAATTTAATATCTTTAATGGTGTTTAATTTATTTACTAAAAATGTCCTTTCGGTCTTTATTTTTTCCACAGAACTATTTATATAGTCCACTTCTGAAAGTATAGCTTCACCTATGGCCTGAGTTGTAGAACTTACATTAAACGGAGGTTTTGCCTTTTTTATTTCATTTAGCATAAAAGAATTACTAATTAAAAATCCTAATCTCATGGCAGCCGAAGCCATGGCCTTTGAACAAGTTCTAAGTACTATAAGATTTTCATATTCATATATACTGTCAACTACACTCTCTTCATGAAATTCAACATAAGCTTCATCTATAACTACTGCACAATTACATCCATTCAATATTTTAAAAATATCCTTTCTACTTAAAGCTTTTCCAGTAGGATTATTGGGACTTGATATAAACAATACTTTTATCCTCTCACAGTTTATTCTATCTATAAGTCCATCCACATCTAAATTAAATTCCTCATCTAATTCAAAAACTAAAACTTTACCTCCCCCTATTTCCACATAGTTCTTGTACATGGAGAAATCAGGATTCAAAGTCATTACGCTTTCATTTTTATCTACAAGGGCAGCTATTATAATTTGTATAAGTTCATCCGAACCATTCCCTGCTATTATATTGTCCTTATTGATACCGATATATTTAGAATACATTTCACATACTTTTTCTGCCCCAGCATCAGGATATCTGTTAAAATCTACCTTATTTATTTTGTCTAATATCTTTTTCATCATATAGTCGTCTAACTTCAAAAAACTCTCATTAGCGTCCAATTTTATTTCATAGTCTAATTTAGGTACAACATAGGGTACAAAATTTTGAAGATTTTGTTTAAATAGTCTTTCTATCATAATTAATATCTCTCCTTCTAGGATTGGGTCCTTACTATTATTGAATTTGCATGTGCTGTAAGTCCTTCTCCCTCTGCTAATTTTACAATTTTATCTCCTATTTTTGAGAGTGCTTTCTGTGAATAGTGAGTAAAACTAGCTTTTTTTATAAAATCATCTACAGATAAAGGTGAAAAAAATCTTGCAGTTCCACTGGTAGGCAATACATGATTAGGACCTGCCATATAATCTCCTAGGGGTTCTGGTGAAAAATCTCCCAAAAATATAGAACCTGCATTTTTTATATCACCTAATACTAAAAAAGGATCTTCTACACAGATTTCCAGGTGCTCTGGAGCTATTTTATTTGCTATATCTATAGCTTCTTTCATATTTTCAACTAATATTATAGCCCCATAATTTCTTAAAGACTTTTCTATTATATCCTTTCTTTTTAGAGTTTTAATTTGTTTTTCAAGTTCCTCTTTTACTTCCTCTGCTAACTTTTTAGAAGTAGTAATAAGTACTGAGGATGCCATTAAATCATGTTCTGCCTGAGACATTAAATCTGCCGCCAAGTATGATGCTTTTGATCTTTCATCTGCAATTATCAATATTTCACTAGGTCCTGCTATCATGTCTATATCCACAAAACCATATACACTTTTTTTAGCCATAGCTACAAATATATTACCAGGTCCTACTATTTTGTCCACTTTATCAATAGACTCAGTACCAAAAGCCAGTGCACCTATAGCCTGAGCTCCTCCCACTTTGTAAATTTTATCTACTCCGGCTATATCTGCAGCTACTAAAATATTTGGATTTATGGTTCCATTCTGCAAAGGAGGAGTGACCATAATTATTTCTTTCACTCCAGCCACTTTGGCAGGAAGGGCATTCATAAGTACTGAAGAGGGGTAAGCTGCTGTACCTCCTGGTACATATATACCCACTGTTTCCAGCGGTCTGATTTGTTGTCCAAGTATTATTCCATCTTCTTTTGTAATTACCCATGAAGTCCTTTTTTGCTTTTCATGAAAGAATTTTATATTTTCTGCTGCTGCCTTTAAGGCTTCTATAAATTCACACTCTACTAACTTATAAGCCTTTTTTATTTCTTCACTGGTTACCAGCATATTTTCTTTACTTACCTTAGAACTATCAAATTCATTAGTATATTTTATAAGTGCATTATCTCCATTTTCCTTAATATGCTTTAATATTTCATTTACTTTTAAAACTACATTTTGCTGAACTTCTTCTTCTTTATTTCTAAAATTGTTTAAATACTTTCTTCCTTCTTCTGTATTAGCCTCTACAGTACTTATAATTTGTTCTTTCATACTCTTCCTCCTAGCTTCTAACTTTCTCCTTTTCACTGATTTGTATCTGTACTTTATCTATTATTGTTTCTATTTCTGCTTTTTTCATTTTCATACTGGCCATATTAACCACCATTCTAGCACTTATACTGCATATGTCCTCATAAATAATAAGTCCATTTTCCTTTAGGGTGCTTCCCGTCTCTACTATGTCCACTATGGCATCTGCAAGGCCTAGTATAGGTGCCAATTCCACAGAACCTTCTATTTTTATAATCTCAACATCCTGTCCTAGCTTTCTAAAATAATTTCTAGCTACATTTGGATATTTAGTAGCAATTTTCTTTCTATCATAACCCGAATAAAAATCAGAGCCCTTGGGACCCGCCAGTGAAAACTTACATCTTCCAAAGCCTAAATCCAAAACTTCATAAAAATTTTTATCTTGTTCAAGAAGTGTATCCTTTCCTACTATACCTATATCCACAACTCCATGTTCTACATAGGTAAGAACATCAGGAGCTTTAACCAGTACAAAATCTATATTGTTTTCGTGATTATGAAAAATAAGCTTTCTGCCTTTATTTACAATTTCACTGCAGTCTATATCACATTTTTCAAATATATTTACCGCTTCTTTTTCTATTCTCCCTTTAGTTAAAGCTATCTTCACTTTTTTTTCACTAGCCATATCAAATTCTCCATTCATACCTTATATTTTTATAAACTTCATATTTTTTTTATCCGCATACTCCCTTGCTTCTTTTTCTTCATTAAAAGGACTCATCTCGGCCACTATTCCTTTTTGTCTTAGCAGCTGTGCCTTTTCATACGCTTTTTTAAAATCTTTTTCATCATAATAATATATAAGTGCTCTCTCGTCACTTACATCACAGAGCTTTCCATTTGCCTGGAGCGATTTAATTATTCCATCCACATTTATGGCAAATCCTGTGGCTGGTCTATTATCTCCAAATTGGCTTATTAAGTTATCATATCTTCCTCCACTTAATATATTTCCTCCAAAACCCTGAGTATAACCTCTAAATATTATTCCAGTATAATAGTCTATATGATATACCATGCCTAAATCCACTGCCAGATAATCCTGAAGTCCTATGCTTTTTACAACCTGGTATACCTTTTTAACATCCTCCAATGCTTTTAAAGCTCTTTTGTTGTCTGTAAGCTTAGAAGCTTTTTCAATTACTTCTATACCGCCAAATAACTTAGGGAGTTCTTTTAAAATATTTAAAGAACTTTCTTCAAATTTGTCTTTGTTTTCATAAAGTATTTCATTTAGAGCAGTAAAATTTTTACTATCTATACTTTCCCTTAGTTTCTCCTTTTCTTCATAGTTAAGATCTGCAGTTTCCACCAATGCCTTAAACATTTCCGCATGTCCAATCTCTATTTTAAAATTTTCAAGTCCGCAGTTTAAAAGAGCCATTATTCCCATTATAATTACTTCCGCATCCGCATTAATATCTTTTATTCCTATTACTTCAACTCCAGATTGAGTTATCTCACTATTCTTGCCATTTAAACTTTCATTAACTCTGTATACATTTGAAGTATAGCAAAGTCTCAGCGGGTAAATTACATCTTTTAGCTTGGTTCCCACAATTCTTGCAATAGGTGTAGTCATATCTGCCCTTAAAGCTAAAATCCTCCCTTGATTGTCAATTAATTTATATATTTTTTCCTGAGGTAAAGTTGAATTTTCTATGTTAAATACATCATAAAATTCTAAAGTTGGGGACTTTAGCTCCACAAATCCACTATTTATATAAATTTTTCTCAGTACATTTTCTATCTCTACTTTCTTTTTACATTCTTCAAATAAAATATCCTTTGTTCCTTCCGGTATATATTTTCTCCAATTAGCCATAGAAATCACTTCCTTGTTTTATCGCTTTAATTCAATGTAGTGGTAAATCGAATTATTAATGCTATTTTATCAGTTAATCTTTAAAATAGCAATATAATATACAAAAAACTCCTAAATAAATTTAGTTTCATCAATAATTAAGGAGAACTGTTTCTATACAATACAGTTCTCCTTAATTAAAAAACGGACTATCTTTCAGTTGCTAAAAAACAGAGTGAAAGAGTACCACACCCACAGTGGGCAGCCATGCCAAGTCCCAGTATATTTATAATGAATTTATTATTAGGAAAGTTTTCTTTTATAATTCTTTCAAGCAGCTTTGCATCTTCTAAACAATCTCCATGTGAAATACCTACAATCTGATTTTCTGTGTCTACGGCCCTTTCCCTGAACTTTTCCGCTAAATATTTAATTGCCTTCTTCCTGCCCCTAAGATTCACTACATTTTTTAAAGTTCCATCTGGTGATATACACATAATAGGTTTTACATCTAAAAGAGTGCCTATATTTGCTTTAGAAGGTGATATTCGCCCTCCCCTTTTTAGATGCCTCAAATCCTCTACCATAAACCAGTAATTCATTTTAAGCTTATTGCTTTCTACCCAATTCACAATTTCATCTTTAGTAAAGCCATCTTCTGCCATATGATAAGCCTTATACACTAAAATTCCCATACCTAGAGAAGATCCTTTACTATCTATTAGAATTATATCTGCATCCTTAGATTCACTTACAATTGCTTCCTTTGCCAGTTTGGCACTATTAAAAGTACCACTTATTCCCGAGGACATTCCTATGTATATTATAGGCCTTTCCTCTTTTATTAGCTCCCTAAATTTTTCAGTAAATCTATATTCATTTATCTGGCATGTATAAGGTAGTTCACCCTCCCTTAAGCCTTTGTAAAATTCTTCATAACTTAAACATTTTCCAAAACTATCTTCATAATCTTTACCCCTAAAATGACATATCAAACCTAAAAAAGGGATTTTCCTTTCCAAAATAAAGCTGCCGGGTAAATCACAACTTGCATCTGTCATAATTATAGGTTTTGTCATTTACACATCTCCCTTAATAATGGATTTAAATTTTAAAATAGTTGACTCCTGCTTCAAATAATTTTTGATCTTTTTCTCCAGGAATGTTTTTTATAACATTTTTTCCTATTCTTTCTGAATGACCCATCTTTCCAAGTATTCTTCCATCAGGACTGGTTATACCTTCTACTGCATAATAAGATCCATTTGGATTAAATTTCACGTCATAGCTGGAATTTCCCTGAAAATCTACATACTGTGTTGCTATTTGCCCTGCATCTTTCAGTTTATCAATCATAGACTTGCTTGCTACAAATCTTCCTTCCCCATGAGAAACTGCTGTAGAATAAATGTCACCTACTGCTGCATTATTAAACCATGGGGACAAATTGGAAACTATTTTTGTATTTACTATAGTTGAAACGTGTCTTCCTATCTTATTATAAGTAAGCGTAGGACAAGACTCATCTATATCTCTTATCTCTCCAAAAGGTACAAGACCTAACTTTATAAGGGCCTGAAATCCATTGCATATTCCAAGCATAAGACCATCTCTCTTATTTAAAAACTCCATTACAGCCTCTTTTATTCTAGGATTTCTAAAAAAGGCAGCAATGAATTTACCAGATCCATCTGGTTCATCTCCTGCACTAAATCCTCCTGGCAGCATAATAATCTGAGATGAGTTTATTTCCTTTACAACTCTATCTACAGATTCTTCTATTTGCGCTCCAGTTAAATTTTTGATTATAACAGTTTCTACAGAAGCTCCCGCTTTTCTAAAAGCTTTTTCTGTATCATATTCACAATTGGTTCCCGGAAACACAGGTATAACTACTTTTGGAGAAACAATTTTTACAGCTGGAGAAATTTTATTTTTTGTATGAAAATAATCCATCTCTATTTTTTCATTTTCTGTTTCAACATAAGTAGGAAAAATATTTTCAAGGCTTTCCTTCCATGAATTTACCATATCTGAAATAGATATTTTTATTCCATTTACATCTATAACCTGATCCTCTTGAGTAACACCAATAAGTTTAAATCCTGTATCTTTAAATTTTTCTTCAATATTTACTTTTGAATCTACTTCCACTATTATAGAACCATAATCCGGTGAAAATAACTCCATACTGCTTATGTTATCTGTAAATTTCATGCCAATCCTATTTCCGAAACTCATTTTACTTACAGCTTCACATATACCGCCTCTTTTAACAGTATGAGCAGATAGTATTTCGTCCCTTTTTATCATGCTGTTTATAATACTATAATTTTCTTTAAGTTTCTTAATATCTGGAAGATAAAAATCGTCTTTTGGAGCAGGTATAAGAAGTACATAGTCTCCATAATTTTTAAATTCGGATGATATAATCTTATCTGCTTCCCCTGTGCCAACTGAGAAAGAAACTAAAGTAGGGGGAACATCCATATCTCCAAAGCTTCCAGACATGCTGTCCTTTCCTCCTATGGCCGCTATGCCAAATTCACTTTGAGCATAAAGTGCTCCAAGTAAAGCAGAAAAAGGCTTACCCCATTTCTCAGGATCTTTACCAAGCTTCTCAAAATATTCTTGAAATGTCAATTTTATATTGTTTATATCCCCTCCCGAAGCCGCAATTTTAGCTACAGATTCCACTACTGCATAGGCTGCACCATGAAATGGACTCCATTTGGCTATATCCGGGTTATATCCAAAACTCATTATAGTAGCGGTATTGGTATTTCCATTTAATACAGGTAACTTTGCTGCCATGGCTTCTGCAGGAGTATCCTGGTATTTTCCGCCAAAAGGCATAAGTACCGTGGAAGCACCTATAGTACTGTCAAACCTCTCAACTAAACCTTTCTGGCTGCATACATTTAAATCCTTCAATGTTTTAATCCATAAGTTTAATATATGTTCATTATCCATATTTTCATATAAATTAGTTCTTTCAAAATAACTATTATCATCAGGGCACTTCACCTTAACTTCCACATGCGCCCTTACTCCATTGGTGTCTAAAAAGTCCCTGCTTAAATCTACAATAGAATTTCCTCGCCAGAACATTTTTAATCTTCTATCCCCTGTAACATCAGCTACTTTAGTAGCCTCTAAATTTTCTTCCCTTGCACATTCTATGAAGTTTTTTTCATGTTCTCTTGATACAACTACTGCCATTCGCTCTTGAGATTCTGAGATAGCAAGTTCTGTTCCATCTAAGCCTTCATATTTTTTAGGCACTAAATCTAAATTTATTTCAAGTCCCTCAGTAAGCTCTCCTATAGCTACAGAAACTCCTCCTGCTCCAAAATCATTACATCTTTTAATCATTCTACTTACCTGCGGTTTCCTGAATAACCTTTGAATTTTTCTTTCCGTAACAGGATTACCTTTTTGTACTTCTGCACCTGATGTGAGTATGGAAGATTCAGTATGTTTTTTAGAAGAACCTGTAGCTCCTCCACATCCATCTCTTCCGGTTCTTCCTCCTAAGAGTATTATTACATCAGAAGTATCCGGTCTCTCTCTTTTTACATTTTCAAAAGGAGCTGCAGCTATAACAGCACCTATTTCCATCCTCTTTGCCACATAGCCTTCATCATATATTTCAGAAACCATTCCAGTTGCAAGACCTATTTGATTTCCATAGGAACTGTATCCTTCTGCCGCACCTATGGTTATTTTTTTCTGTGGAAGCTTTCCTTTTAAAGTATTCTCTATCCTGGTTCTAGGATCTCCACTTCCTGTAACCCTCATAGCCTGATACACATAAGATCTGCCAGACAGCGGATCACGTATTGCCCCACCAAGACAAGTTGCCGCCCCTCCAAAAGGTTCAATTTCAGTTGGATGATTGTGAGTTTCATTTTTAAACATTACAAGCCATTTTTCAGTTTTCCCATCTACATCTGCATTTACAACTATACTACATGCATTTATTTCCTCAGATTCATCTAAATCTTTTAACTTTCCATCTTTCCTCAGTTTTTTTATTGCAATGGTAGCTATATCCATAAGGCACTGAGGCTTTCTATTGTTACTATATATTTTATCTCTTAATTTCAAATAATCTTCATAGGCTTTTTTTATAGGTATTGAAAATTTTCCCTCTTCAATAGATACATCAGTTAGCTCAGTCATAAAGGTAGTGTGCCTGCAGTGATCAGACCAATAAGTATCTATTACCTTTATTTCAGTTATAGTAGGATTTCTCTTTTCTCCCTCTTTAAAATATTTCTGGCAGAAAAGCAGATCTTCAAGACTCATGGCAAGTCCCCTTGTCTTTAGAAATTCTTCTAGCTCCTCTTTACCTTTTTCTATAAATCCCTCTAATATTTCCACAGACTCAGGTATAGTCAGTTTACTGTTTAAATTATCTATATTTTCTAAAGAAGCTTCTCTTGAATCTACGGGATTTATACAATAATTTTTTATTTTTAAAAATTCATCATTGGATATACTACCATAAAGTATGTATACTTTTGAAGATACAACTTGAGTTTTTTCACTTTGAGTTAATATCTGAATGCATTGAGATGCGGAATCGGCTCTTTGATCATATTGCCCTGGAAGGTATTCTACAGCAAAAACTTTAGCATTCTCTTCCACATATATTTTTTCTTCATATATCTCATCTACAGTTTTCTCTGAAAATATTATATGCTTTGATTCTTGATACTCCTTATCATTGATATTTTCTATATCATAACGATTTATTACTCTTACATCTTCCAAATGGTGAATACTAAGACTTTCTCTAATATCTTTGAGAAGTCCTTGAGCTTCTATGTCAAATCCCTTCTTTTTCTCCACAAACAGTCTTTTAACACTCATTGTACTCTCTCCTTATTTTGTTATTTTTCGAACGTTTATTATATTTTCACCAAAATTATTCGCATACATTATATCATATATATATACCTTTGTGAATAATGTGTACTAGTGTCTTATTTTTTTTCTTTAATAAAAAGTATTTCTTGTGCATTTTTAGCATTTGTATCCAAAGAATTATAAAAAAAATTATTTTTAGAAACTATGCCTCTAACTATGTGTCCAGTAGTAGTACGTACTTCTGCCTGCTCGCCCATTTCACAGCTATTTAAACAACTACCCCTTAAAAAAACATTGACTATTTTTTTGTTGTCATAACAGTCTACTACCTTTACCTCAATAAAAGTTCCCTTTTTTATCATACAAATCAACCTCTTCATATTTATTTAATAAATTGTATTCATAAGTATTGCAAAATATTAATAGGTGTCTAAAAATACCCAATAGAAATACTTTATTTAAACTAAAAAAGTACTGCCTGCAAATACAGCAGACAGTTATAATTTACATTACAATATCAGATTGATATCCATATTAACTTGATAATTTTTTTGTCAAGGACTTATACATATAAAGGAAAATCACCACATAATTGAATTACTTCTTTTTTAAGTTCCGATAAGTCAGAACCTTTGTTTTCTACTGCTTTATTAATAAAATAAGCTACTTTTTTCATTTCTTCTTCTTTGAACCCTCTGGTTGTTACAGCTGGAGTACCTACTCTAATTCCACTTGTAATACTAGGTCCTAATTTATCAAAAGGAATGGCATTTTTATTTACAGTTATGTTAACTGTATCTAAAAGCTCCTCTGTATCTTTTCCGGTAATTTTTTTATTAGTAAGATCTACTAGCAAAAGATGATTGTCAGTACCTCCGCTTACAAGTCTAAATCCATATTTTACTAGTTCTTCCCCTAAAACTTTAGCATTTTTCACTACCTGATCTATGTATTGTTTATATTCATCTGTTAATGCCTCTCCAAAACAAACCGCTTTAGCTGCTATAATATGCATCAAAGGTCCCCCTTGTATACCTGGAAATATGGTCTTATCAAGGGCAGCAGCATATTTTTCTTTACATATTATTGCTCCTCCTCTAGGTCCTCTGAGAGTTTTATGGGTAGTAGTTGTGACAAAATCTGCATATGGTACAGGAGATTCATGCTTACCTGCGGCAACTAATCCTGCAATGTGGGCTATATCTACCATCATATAAGCCCCTACTTCATCACATATATCCTTTATCTTTTTAAATTCTATTGTTCTAGGATAGGCACTAGCACCAGAAACTATCATTTTAGGTTTATGTTTAAGTGCTAGTTCTCTCATTTCATCATAATCAATTCTCTCAGTATCGCTATTTAATCCATAGGAAACAAAATTATATAATTTTCCTGAAAAACTAACTTTGCTTCCATGGGTTAAATGTCCTCCATGATTTAAGCTCATGCCAAGAACTGTATCTCCAGGCTTTAGTACCGACATATAAACTGCCATATTAGCCTGTGAACCAGAGTGCGGCTGTACATTTACATGTTCTGCATTAAAAAGTTTTTTCATTCTATCTCTAGCTAAATCTTCTGCTTTATCTACTACGTAGCATCCTCCATAATACCTTTTTCCAGGATATCCTTCAGCATATTTATTAGTTAAAAATGAACCCATTGCTTCCATTACACTCTTGCTAGTAAAATTTTCTGAAGCAATGAGTTCTATACCATTTTTCTGCCTTTCCCATTCTTCTTCAATTATTCCATAGACAGCTTTATCAGTATTTTTCAATTGGTTAAAATCCATATAATATTCACTCCTTTGAAAATATAAGTTTTAAAATTATTCAGTATTTTAGGTATCTGAAAACAAATAAAAAATCAAATATCCCGTCATGCTATCTAGTGATTTATCCGAAGGCTACCATTGCTAATACCCCATCGCACTCTGTGAAAGCAATTCACACAAAATTAAAAATTTTGGTTCTCTGCTTTTCTATCAAAGTGGGGGATAAGCACTGCTACGCCCCTGGATAAGTTCTTCTAAGGTTCAGATGGAGAAAATTCCTTATAAGCAAACTCCACCTGAACCTAAGAATCACTTGATTTAAAGATATCTCACTATGTATAAATATGTCATGTTGGATTTAACTTCATTAATATATTACTTTATAACTTCAAATTACACAAGTATGCTTTTAGATAATATGGATAATTGTTTTAACAATATGACTCAAATGAAAATAATTTTATGGTATAATGATTTCATTATTTATCTTTGTACGGGAGAAACAACTATGAATATTAACAAAATAGTAAATTTAGCAGCTCATGCCGGAAAAATAATGCTGGAAAGCGGCGCTGAAATATATAGAGTAGAGGAAACCATAACTAGAATAGGAGGCAGTTATAATATATACAACATAGATGCTTTTGTAACTTTAAATGTAATTATAGTCTCTGCCTCAGATGAACATGGTCAAACTATATCCGTAATAAAAAGAGTACGCCATAGAACCTTGAATTTAGAAAAAATATCTAAGGTAAATAATCTTTCAAGACACATAAATGATAAAGATTACTCTTTATATAAAGCAGAAATTAAATTATCTGAAATAGAATCATCTAGACCCTACAGTTTTAAAGTAACCTTATTATTTTCTGGAACAACCACGGCTTTTTTTTCTCTTGCATTTGGAGGCAATGCAAAAGACTTCATAGTATCATTTTTCATAGGAATCCTAATAAGACTAACCTCCTATGCTTTTAACTTTCTTAGGACAAATGAATTTTTTATAAATATACTCTGTGGTTCCATTGCCGCTTTAATTGCACTTATAAGCACTAAATACAATATTGGTTCACATACAGATACCATAATAATCAGCTCCATTATGCTTCTAGTACCTGGCCTTGCCATAACCAATGCCATAAGAGACACCATTGCAGGAGATTTAATCTCTGGTATTTCAAGGGGAATGGAAGCATTTCTAGCAGCTGTAGCAATTGCCATAGGTACAGGAGTAGTGTTAAAGCTGTGGTTTATTCTTGGAGGAATTAAAATATGATAATAAATTCCATATATATATTAATTACAACTTTATCTTTCAGTATACTGGGCAATGTACGGGGAAAAAATCTCATATTTTCATCTTTAGGCGGCGGATTAACTTGGTTTTTTTATTTGCTTTCTTCACATCATTTAAGTTCCTCCAGCATACTGTGTTTTTTCATAGCATCAGTAGTTGCATCTATATATTCTGAAGTAATGGCCAGAGTATTAAAAACTCCTGCAACAACTTTTGTTATATGTGCAGTCATTCCTTTAGTTCCCGGAGGAGGAATGTATAATACTATGCTGCAATCTATACAGGGACACATAAATGAATCACTATCCATGGGGCTTAACACTCTTGAAATTGCCGGAACCATAGCTGTAGGTATATTTTTAGTATCTTCTATATCCAAAGTATGTGTACTTTTTAAGAGGAAACTTTTTAAAAAGTAGGCAGTTATAAACTGATTTTGTTATTTAAAAATCATAGAATATGCCTTACTTTAAGAACATAGTAACAGTAGATACAAAATTTTCTATACTCTGATTTTTCCCTTTATTATTTTCATCTTCCATGAGGCAGGTCTTGGCATAATTTTTTAATACCAGACCGCCTACTTTATTTACCGCTGCTCTTACTGCTGCAATCTGTATTAAAATATCCTGACAGCATATATCACTTTCAATCATTTTTTCAATACCCTTTATTTGTCCTTCTATTCTCCTCAATCTAGTTTGAATCTGTTTTTTTTCTGATAATCTTTTTTCTTCCAAAAATATCACTCCCAAACGTAATACACAATCTAAAAACTTTAAGGTTAATATATATTATAACCTATAAGCCCTATAAATTGATATCTTTTAGATATTTGGAGACTAATAACTATTATTCATCCAGGCTCTTTTTTACAGCTGAAATAAATACCCCTACCTTATTTACAGCCTCCTTTTCATCCTTACATTTATATATAATGTCAATTATAGCACTACCTATTATTATTCCATCACAATAAGGCTTAAACTCCCTTGCCATATCAGGTCCTGTAATTCCAAACCCAATAGCTTTTGGAAGCTCCGTATAGTTACCTACAAGTTCCATATACTCTTCAATATTTGTTTTAATTTGTTCTCCTACTCCAGTTACTCCATTTTTAGACACACAGTACACAAAGCCAGATCCTCCACCTGCTATTTCTTTAATTCTTTTTTGTGAGGTAGGAGCCACAAGAGGTATTAAATATACTCCATATTTTCCTGCTATATCTATTATGTCTCCCCTTTCTTCTATAGGAAGATCTGGTATTATAATTCCATCTATCCCTGAAGTGGAAGCCTCAGATATAAATTTTTCCAGTCCATATTTAAATATAGAACTATAGTACACTAAATATACAAGTGGAACATTACTTTTATCCCTTATTTTTTTTACAACTTCCATAATATTTTTAATTTTAGCTCCCTTTTCTATTGCCCTTTGGGAAGACCCCTGTATAATAGGGCCATCCGCCAGAGGATCAGAATAAGGTATTCCAATTTCTACTACATCTGCCCCTCTTCTATCCATTTCAAGTACAATATCAACTGTAGCTTCTAAACTAGGGTCTCCCGCTGTTACAAAAGGTATAAGAGCTTTTTCACCTTGCATTTTTAATTCTTTAAATTTTAAATCAATTCTATTCATTTTTATCCTCCACATTTTATAAAATTTTATACTGCTTATTTAAAAATGTCCAAGTCCTGCAATGGTATCTACATCCTTATCTCCTCTTCCAGAAACATTTACTACAATTATGTCTTCATTATTAAGTTTAGGTGCCAGTTTCATAGTATAAGCTAGTGCATGAGAGCTTTCAAGCGCCGGTATTATTCCTTCATGCCTACTTAAATATCCAAAAGCCTCCAAGGCTTCCTTATCAGTGACATAAGTATAAGTTGCCCTTCCCGTTTCTTTTAGATAAGCATGTTCAGGCCCTACCCCAGGATAATCCAATCCTGCGGATATGGAGTACACCGGAAGTATCTGACCCTCATCATCTTGAATCAAGTAAGTCATCATGCCGTGAAGAACTCCCACGGACCCCTTAGCCATAGAAGCAGCATGTTTGTCCGTATCTATACCTAATCCGGCTGCTTCAACTCCTATAAGTTTTACAGCTTCATCTTCTACAAATGGATAAAAAATGCCCATAGAATTACTGCCGCCACCAACACAAGCTATTACATAATCAGGAAGTCTTCCTTCTTTTTTCAATATTTGCTCCTTAGTTTCATCCCCTATTACCCTTTGAAAATCTCTCACTATAGTGGGGTAAGGATGAGGTCCTACTACAGAACCCATTATATAAAAGGTATCCTCAATATTTTCTACCCATTTCCTCAGTGCTTCATTTACTGCATCTTTTAAAGTTTTAGTACCTGATTTTACCGGAACTACTTTTGCCCCTAATATTTCCATCCTAAGAACATTTAAAGATTGTCTCTTGCAGTCCTCTTCTCCCATATAAATAATACATTCCATTCCAAACATTGCAGCTCCTGTAGCAACTGCCACTCCATGCTGCCCTGCGCCAGTTTCTGCTATTACCTTTTTCTTTCCCATTCTTTTTGCTAGAAGAATCTGTCCTAATACGTTGTTTATCTTATGGGCACCTGTGTGGTTTAAATCCTCTCTTTTTAAATATATCTTGGCCCCTCCTAAATTTTTGCTCAAATTTTCAGCATAATAGAGGGGAGTTGGTCTTCCTGAATACTCTTTTAAATAGTATATATACTGTTTCATAAACTCACTATCCTGTTTTGCTTCATTAAAGCTTTCTTCAAGTTCCATAAGTGCTGTCATAACTGTCTCTGGTACATATTGTCCTCCAAATTTTCCAAACCTGCCTAAATTTTTATCTAATCTATTCATTTAATCTTCCTCACTTTCTCAATAAATACTTTTATTTTATTTAAATCCTTATATCCACAGCTCTCAACACCACTGGAAACATCCACTATATCAGGATGAACTATACTAACTGCAGTTTCAACATTTTTTTCATTAATACCACCTGCCAGTATTAAATGTTTTTTTAACTCAATATTTGTTGCAATATTCCAGTTAAAACTTTCTCCACTTCCCGCTATTTTGTTATCTAAAACTATTCCATCTGCATATTTATAATTTAAATTCAAAATATCTTCTTTACTATTTATCTTTAAAGCCTTCCAAAGAATAAATTCATTAAAATGTTTCATATACTCTTCATTTTCCAGACCATGAAATTGGATTACATCCAGCCTTAGAGACTTCGATATATTATATACATACTCTAAAGTCTCATCTACAAAAACTCCTACAGTTTTAATGCTGTTATCTAAATGAGCTATAAGAGTCCTGGCCTGTTCTAAATTTATCCGCCTTTTGCTTTTTGAAAATACAAACCCTATATAATCCGGCTTATATTTATTTACATATTCAATATCCTCTTCTCTCCTGAGACCACATATTTTAACTTTAACCAATGTGTGATTTTCACCTCCAACTATATATTGAAAGTTAGGCATTCTTTATATTATTTATAAACTCTTCCATATTACTTACATCATCAATTCTTTTCATAAATCCTTCCCCAATTAAAACCGCATTTAAAGGGAGACTTCTTATATATTTAAAATCATCCATAGTTTTTATTCCGCTTTCTGAAACTATGGCAATACCACCAGGTATATATTTAACTAAATTTTCCGTATTCTTTAAATCTACAGTAAAATTTTCAAGATTTCTATTATTTATTCCAATTATATCTGGGGCTATTTCCAAGGCAATGTCCAGTTCTCTTTTGTTATGAACTTCTACAATACACTGAAGTCCCAAAGAAGAAGCTATCTTATAGAACTTACCTAAATTTTGTTTCAAAATTCTTACTATTAAAAGTATGGCATCTGCTCCTAAAAGCTTTGATTCATAAATTTGATACTCATCTACAATAAAATCTTTTCTGAGCACAGGTTTTGAAATCAAATTTTTAACTTCTTTCAAATATTGATCCTTCCCCCTAAAATAATGCTCCTCAGTAAGCACAGATACCGCATCTATATCTACTATTTCATACATATTCGCTATATCTTCAGGCTGAAAGTGCTTCACTATAATTCCCCTAGAGGGTGATGCCCTTTTTATTTCTCCTATAATGGATATATTGTCTTTTATAAGTGCATTTTTAAAATTTCTTATTTTAGTTTCATCTAATCTACCCAGTTCACCTATAATATGCTTAAGAGGATATTTTTCCTTTTTGGCTTTTAACTGTTCTTCTTTCACAGCAACTATTTCATCTAATATCATATTAGCAGCCCTCCATCAAAATTTATCAATTTAGTTATTACAATTTAAAATTTCTTCGTATTTAGCATAAGCCTTACCTGAATCAATAAGCTCCATTGACCTATAAACTCCATCTCTTAAGTCTTCAGCTTTTTTACCTATATAAAGGGCAGCTGCACTGTTAAGAAGCACTATATCTCTTTCAGGACCATTTTTCCCCTTTAATATATCAAGTATTATAGCTGCATTTTCTGCTGCTGTTCCTCCTGCAATGTCTTTGTAAAAAGCTGTTCTTATACCAAAATCTCCAGGAGATAATGTATAATTTTTTATTTCCCCATCCTTAACTTCACATACATAAGTTACTGTAGTAGTTGTAATTTCATCTAATCCATCTCCTCCGTGAACTACCATAGCCCTTTCACAGCCTAAATTTAAAAGAGTTTTAGCCGCCGGTTCTAAAAGTTCTTTATCATAAACTCCCATAACCTGTCCTTTTACAAATGCCGGATTGGTAAGTGGCCCTAATATATTAAATATAGTTCTAACCCCCAGCTCCTTTCTAATGCTTGCCACATTTTTCATAGCACTATGGTACACCGGAGCAAATAAAAATCCCATGCCCACATTATCAATGCAATGTTCAACTTTGGATTTCTCCAAATTTATATTAATTCCCATTTCTTTCAGCACATCTGCACTGCCGCTTTTACTGGATACAGCTTTATTTCCATGCTTAGCTACTTTTACTCCTGCGGAGGCTGCTATAATAGCTGCTGCAGTAGATATATTAAAGGTCTTTCCTCCATCACCGCCAGTACCGCAGGTATCAATAGCATATTCTGATTTTAATTTTACAGGCACTGCCATGTTTCTCATGGCCTTTGCACAGCCTGTTATCTCCGAAATAGATTCTCCCTTCATTTTCAGTGCTATTAAAAAACCAGCTATTAACGCAGAAGACTCCTGTCCCTTCATTATATTTTGCATAGCTTGTTCAGATTGGCTTTCAGATAAATCCTTACCTGACAAAACTTCTCTCATGACTTCATTTAACATGACATACCTCCTGTAAAAAATTCTTTATTATACTGTGACCGCACTCTGTCAATATGGATTCAGGATGAAACTGAAGTCCATATACCGGGAAAGATTTGTGTTTTATACCCATTAAAATCCCGTCATCACTTTCTGCAATTTTAATAATATGAGTAGGAATTATCGATTCTTTATCTACTATTAAAGAATGATATCTCATGGCCCTAATAGGATTTTTAATTCCCTTAAATAATTCATTTTCTACATGATCTACCATAGATGTCTTACCATGTTTTATTTCCTTCGCCCTAACTACATTTCCCCCATAAGCCTTAGCTATAGCCTGATGCCCAAGGCATATTCCTAAAATAGGTATATCACATCCATATCTTTTTATCACTTCAATACATATACCTGAATCTTCAGGCACTCCGGGACCAGGTGATATAACTATGCCCTGCAAGTTATGGAATTTTTCTATGTCCTCTACTGAAATCTCATCATTTCTAACTACTTTTATATCTTCATAAAGTTCTCCTATATATTGATAAAGATTATAGGTAAATGAATCATAATTATCTATCATTAATATCAACTATACCACCTCCATTAATGCTTTTGCCTTATTTAAGGATTCCTGATATTCTGATTCAGGGTCAGAATCATATACTATGCCTCCCCCGGCTTGTATATAAGCATATTTGTCTTTAAGAACTAATGTCCTGATTGCAATGCATGTATCCATATTTTTGTTATAAGAAAAATACCCCACTGCACCTGCATATACAAGTCTTTTTCTATCTTCAATTTCATCTATTATTTCCATAGCCCTTATTTTAGGTGCACCAGATACCGTACCTGCAGGAAGACAAGAAATAAAAGCATCAAAACTTGAAATTCCCTTTTTCAATTTTCCTGAAACCTCCGATACTAAATGCATAATATGAGAATACTTCTGTACTTCCATAAACTTTGTGACTTCAACAGTTCCAAATTCACTTACTTTTCCTATATCGTTTCTTCCGAGGTCCACCAGCATCACATGTTCTGCTCTTTCCTTTTCATCATTTATAAGCTCATTTTTTAGTTTCTCATCTTCCTCTTCACTAGTACCTCTTTTTCGTGTACCTGCAATTGGATTGGTGCTGACTATATCTCCATGTACGCTTACAAGTCTCTCTGGTGATGAACCTACAATTTGAAAATCTTTAAAATCCATATAAAAAAGATATGGTGATGGATTTTCATATCTAAGCTTTCTATAAATATCAAAAGCTCCTAGTTCAGTTTTGCATTTTAATCTTTGAGAAATAACTACTTGAAATATATCTCCTCTTTTTATATATTCTTTGGCCTTATTTACATTTTCATGAAATTCATCCTTGGTATAATTAGATGTAAACTCTGCTATCTCAGTGCTGTCAGGAATAGTATGAACAATTATTTTACTGGTAATTTGCTCATATAGCTTTTTGAAATAATTATTAATTTCAAAGTAATTCATATCATCTTCAGGAAATACATTATATACCAAAATCACCATGTGCTTTAAATGATCGTAGCATACGAAACTTTTATAAAACATAAAATAAGCTTCAGGAATTTTTAAGTCATCTTCATTTTCATCCCTTATATTTTCATATTGCTTTATTACATCATATCCGGCATACCCAATAGCACCCCCTGTAAATGGTATATCAAGTAAATTGGAATTGTAATTTATATCCATATATTTTTTCACAAAATCAATAACTTTCCCTTTGAATTCACCCTGGAAATTTTTGTTTTTTACAAATATATTATTTTTGGAGCTTTTTATTTCCATGTATGGATTGCACGCTATAAAGGAATATCTTCCTCTTTGTTCATTAAATTCCACGCTCTCCATTATAATTTTATTTTCACCTTCCAAATTATAAAATATATTTATAGGTGTTATTTCATCCCCATTTAATTTACAAGTTACAGGAAATACATTCCCTTTATCTTTTAATAAATTGAATTCACTTTCAGTTACATTTAACATATCATTTCACCTCCAAAATTAATAAAAAAATACACTTCTATCCACAAAAGGGACGAAGTGTATTTTCCGCGGTACCACCCATATTAATCTTATATTAGATGGTAAAAATTCCTAAAACAAAAAGCATTTCTCCCTTTTAGGAAGAAATGCTATATTTCCTTAGCCACCCAAATAAAATTCTCTCTCAGGTACAGAGAATAACTCTCGATACCTTGCCTTTTTAACGGTAGACTTACCGGATATTGCTACTATTAATTCACATCACACCTTACAGATCCATTCAATATTAACATTAGCATCTGAATCTCACCACCTCAGACTCTCTTAGCCTAAATTATAATATATACTACTTCTGATCATAGGATTTAATTTCTAAAATTATTATTTAAAATTATAAAACTAAATTTTATAATTGTCAATAATTTTTATAGTATAAATTTTTTTATAACTTCCCCTACGGCACCACTATTATTATCTATATCTGTAATATAGTCTGCAGATTTTTTTAAAATTTCTCTGGAATTACGTACAGCTACCCCCAAACCTGCAGCACTAATCATACTTTTATCATTTTCATCATTTCCTATGGCTATGCACTCACCCATAGGTACTTTATAATAACCTGCTAAAAATTCTAGTGCCTTTCCCTTTGATACACCCCTGCTAACTATTTCAATATTATATAAGTCTGATTTTGTAGTTGTTATGCCAGGAACCTTATCTATTTTACCCCTAAGCCTATTTAAATACTCTACGTCTTCATCTATAACTACTATTTTACTTATACTACATTTACTATGTTTTATAAATGTCTTTGAATTTTTTACGATTGTAATTTTCATTTTAAATTTACTATTGGAATCGTTATTATTGTCATAAAATTTTTTAGTAGTATATCTAAATTGCTCACTATAAAGTCCAAAGTCATCATAAAAATGATAATAGGTATCTTTTTCTTCTCTTAGTAAATCTATAACCCTTAATAAACTATACCTATTTAATGGATTTGATTTAATAATGCTTTTATTCTCACCTATTATTACAGCTCCATTACAGCATATCATAGGTTCCTTGGGAAATAATTCTTCAGAATAAAACTTTAATGCCATAGGGGGCCTTCCCGAGCAGATGACAAATTTTACGCCTAATTCTATGGCTTTATAAATCATATCTTTATTATATTCTGGTACTAGCCTTTTATCATTTAAAAGAGTTCCATCCATATCTACCGCAATAATTTTATAACTCCTAGCTATCTGTGATGGTGAACAAAACTTTACATTGTGAACTGGGAATTGTGAACTCATATGTACCTCTCCTACTTTCATAGTTAAAATATTATTTAATTTTATTTAGTCCAGGTATAACATTAAAAATAAAAACATAAATTTATTTATAATACTTTATGTTAGGTGATATATAATGAAAAAATTTTTACTATTTTTAATGGCAGTTGCTTTGCTTTTAGGGTTTAATTATAAGTTAGATAATACAATATTCACCCAGAAAAAGCCAAATAATTTTTATTATACAAACTTACTTGCTAAAAATTTAACTTTATCTTCTCCAGTAAAATGTACTATTGAAGAAAACAACTTCCACGATGAGATGAATTTAAATAAAGATAACATTAAAGATATAAAAAATATGTTATCTACCCTTAATAAAAAGAACTTCATTGCCAAACCAAAAAACTTGCCAAAAAAATCTGCCTATAGAATCAGCTTCACTTTTAACAAAGAAAAATTATTAATAGATGTATATAACGAAAAATACCTGTCTATTTATCCCTGGGATGGAGATTATCCCATGGATTACTTAGACACAAGTAACATTCCAGCATCTTTAAATCTATATTATTTAGGTAAATACATTTTTAAACAGTATTAATGGGATTTTAGTTTAGAAATCTTATATAATTGTATCACAGATATAATTATATACATATATTATTATTGTATAAATTTATGAAAGGTGAATTATTAATGTTCATTTGTCCTTATTATGCCTATAGAAATTTTCATAGAATGCCGGATGTTAGTTCTATATCCCATATAAGATTTTTAAATGCCAGCCCAAATTCTCCTGCAATAGATGTATATCTAAATGATAGACTTATATTTAGAAATTTACTATATAAATACTTTTCTGATTATGTAAGTATACCTTCTGGAACATACCATATAAAAGTATTTCCTTCTGGAAGCACTACGAACCCACTTATAGATAAAAGTTTATTTATACCTCCAGAAAGGATATTTACCTTAGCTGCTATAGATGATTACCCAAATATAAATTTATTATCCATAGAAGATGTACGTCGTCCTAGAATTCCAGACAAGGCATTCATAAGATTCGCTCATCTTTCTCCTGAAGCACCTACACTAAATATAGTTCTGCCTGACGGTAATACGCTTTTTTCAAATATATCTTACAAACAAGTAACTAGATATTTACCTGTAGACCCCGGAACCTATACCATAGAAGCTAGGACTTCTGATTCTGGTGAGAGGATTCTATACGTACCTAATATAAGATTACGTCCTGATAAATTTTACACCATATATGCCGTAGGAAATGTTTCTAAGCCTCCTAAACTTCAAGTACTAATTCCTCTTGACGGCAATAGCTATATTCAATTTTAATTTTCTGAAACATTGTAAATAAATTTCTATTATAGTAAAATAATAAATACAATTACTTGACAATTAAATCTAAAGATGATAAGGTGCAAAAATGAGTAAAACAAAAAAATTGGTTTTCCTGAGTTTTCTGGTAAGTATAGCTTTAGTTATATACGTAATAGAGGCACAAATTCCCGTTTTATTCCCTGGAATGAAGCTTGGACTTTCCAATACAGTTTCACTAGCCGCATTAATACTTTTAGGCTGGAAAGAAGCTTTAATAATAATGTTTTTAAGAACCCTTTTAGGTTCAATGTTCAACGGTACAATGACTGCATTTATGTTTAGTATAGCAGGGGGAATTCTAAGCAACGTGGTTATGATTATTTTATATAAATATTTAAAAAATTCCCTCAGCCTATGGACTATAAGTATTTGTGGAGCAATATTTCATAACATAGGCCAACTACTAATAGCTTCCGTGGTAATTCAAGATTTTAGAATATATATATACCTACCGGTGCTTTTGATATCCGCCATAATTACAGGATATTTCATAGGTTGGTGCACTAAATTTTTGACTGATAACTTAGGTAAAATTCCTATGTTTAAAAATTTTCTTAACTCTTAAACAGAAAAATATGCTGCAAGTTTTACTTGCAGCATATTTTATCCGAACGCTACCATTGCTAACACTCCCATCGCACTCTGTGAAAGCGATTCACACAAAATTAAAAATTTTGGTTCTCTGCTTTTCTATCAAAGTGGGAGATAAGAGGTGCTACGCACCTGGATAAGTTCTTCTCCTAAAGGATAACGTATTCTAAGTGCTAAAGACACTAAGAATACTGTTAATAAGGTTCAGGTGGAGAAAGCATTTCTCATAAGTAAACTCCATCTGAACCTAAGAATCACTTGATAATTATTAATTGGCAGCAGCTTCATTTTTACTTTGTTCTTGCAAATCTACACCACTTACAATATCTTTAATGGCTCCTGTAGGACACTTACCCAGACAGGTAGCTTCACTACATTTTTCAATACAAATATGATGATCTACCACTGCTAAATTATTTTTAAGTTCAATAGCACTATAAGAACAATTTTTTACACATAATCCACATCCCAGACATCCTACCTTGCAGGATTTACGTACCTCTGCACCTCTATCTTTGGAATTACAGTTAACTCCAACTTTAGAACCTAAAGGACGCAATTCAATCACACTCTTTGGACAAGCATTGGTACAAGATCCGCAGCCTGTACACTTATCAATATCAACTATCGGTAGCCCTTTAGAACCCATAGTTAAAGCATCAAAAGGACAATTTTTCACACAAGTTCCAAAACCTAAGCATCCATACAGACAAGCTTTAGGTCCACCTTGAAGTAAATTTGCTGCAGTGCAATCCTCTATTCCTTTATAGTTATATTTTTTTACTGTTTGGGACAAATCTCCTGCACACCTTACGTGGGCAACCTTTGGTTCAACATTTCCAGCAGACTTACCTGTCAATTCTGCCACAGCTTTTGCAACTTCTTCTTTTCCCGGTAGACAGAGATTAGGAGCAACGCTTTCATCTAAAACAACTGCCTCTGCATATGCCTTACATCCTGCATATCCACATCCTCCACACTGTCCTTTAGGAAGCACATCTTCTACTAGTTCTATAAGTGGATTTACCTCCACTGCAAACTTTTTATTTACATAGGACAAAATAAGTCCAAATATAAATCCTATAATGGTCATTACTACTAAAACCATAATTGCTGTATTCATCACTTTTCATCAGCCCCTTTCTATAGCGAAATCATACCTGAAAAACCTAAGAAGGATAAAGCTAACATTCCTGCCAGAATAAAAGCTATTCCAAGACCTTCTAAGGCCTTAGGCACATCTGCTAATCTTAACTTTTCTCTAAGACTTGCCATTAGAACTATAGCAACAGCAAATCCTAATCCTGAGCCTATACTGTTAACTACACTCTGTAAAAAATTATAATTGGATTCTGCATTTATAAGTGGTACACCAAGTACAACACAGTTTGTAGCTATTAAAAGAAGGTATATTCCCCACATATTATATAATGCAGGCGCTTGCTTTTTTATAATAATTTCTAAAAGTTGTACGAAACTTGCAATTAAAAGTACAAAAACCACAGTTTTTAAAAAAACTAGATTAAAAGGAATTAATACAAAATGATAAACTACCCAGGCAAGCATTGAGCTTAAGGTAATAACTGATGTAACAGCCATACCCATGCCTAAAGAAGCATCTAAGTTTTTAGAAACCCCAAAGAATATACAAAGTCCCAAAAATCTTGTTAAAACAAAGTTATTTACAATTACTGCACTTATAAACAAAGTTAAATAGGCAGACATTATGCTTCACCTCCACTTACTTGTTGTAATTTTTCCATTTTTACTTTTTCTCTATGTTGATTGAAAATTTTTACCAGTGCAACTAAATATCCAATTAACATAAAAGCTCCTGGTGGAAGTATCATAATCAAAGCCGGATTATAAGAAGCCCACATTACATGTATACCAAATATAGTTCCTGCTCCAAATAATTCACGTATAATACTTATTAAAACTAAAGCCAGAGTAAAACCACACCCCATACCTAATCCATCGAAAAAAGATGGTATTACAGGATTTTTAGAAGCAAAAGTTTCCGCACGGGCAAGTATTATAGCAAATACAACTACCAATGCCAGATATATGCCTAATTGATTATATAATAAAGGTGCATAAGCCTGTAGTACAAGTTCCACCACTGTAACTATAGTTGCTATACAGGTTATATATACCGGTACACGAACCTTAGGGTTTACAAACTTTTTAATTATAGATACTACAGTATTATTGGAAGTTATAACAAATAATACACACAATCCCATAGTTAAACCATTTACAGCAGAACTAGTTGTTGCCAGTGCTGGACACAAACTAAGTGCAAGAACAAATATAGGATTTTCCGAAACTAATCCTTTTTTAAATATATTCCATAACCCTTTCATAATTATTTACCTCCCGTAAATGTAGTAACCTCTTGAACCGCCTCTTTGACTCCTTTAGTTACAGCTCTTGAAGTAATTGTAGCTCCTGTCATGGCTTGAATATTTTTCTTATTGGACTTATCTTTTACAACTGTTAAATCATCAGCTACTTTTCCTTTAAACTGTGAACTAAAAGAAGGTTTTGAAGCATTAGCTCCAAGTCCTGGAGTCTCATTATGGGATACTATACTAAACCCTATTACTTTTCCATCTGGAGTAACAGCTACTAACATAGTTATAGCTCCGCCATAACCTTTACTTTCTGCAGGTACTACATAGGCAATTGTCTTACTCCCCTGTTGGGCAGCGTACCAATCTTTTTTGCCATTTACAGTTTTAAAATTATTTGCATTACTAACTAAGGCTTTCATGGTTTGATTCTTGATTTCAACTTGTTTTTGTGCCGCTACTGGTGCTGTTATATAATAAACTACGGCAATTATAATTCCAGCTATAAAGCATGTAATTGTTAAATTTTTAGTAATTTCAAAAATGCTATTTTGATCCTTACTCATTAGGCCTACCTCCTTGTCCCAAATTTAACTGGCTGCGTAAAGCGGTCTATCAAAGGAGTAACTGCATTCATTAATAATATTGAATAACAGACACCTTCTGGATATCCACCCTTTAATCTGATAAGTGAAGTAAGAGCCCCTGCACCTATGGCAAAAATAATCTGTCCCTTAGCCGTCATAGGAATAGTGACCATATCTGTAGCCATAAAGAAAGCTCCAAAAACTAAGCCTCCTGCCATCATGTGGAAAATAGGATCTCCTGTAAAAAGCCCTGAAGTTCCTCCAAAAGCCCAGGTAAGTATTCCTACAGTTCCAATCATCAGCACAGGAATCTTCCAGTTAATATAACGCTTATATATAAGGTAAAGTCCTCCTAGGACAAGTAATATTGTAGAAGTCTCTCCTATACTACCGTTACGGGTACCTATAAGTAATGCCTTATAAAGTGCACCAGTCCCTCCAAAAGTATCAACTAATTTTGAATAACCATCAAGCTTTAAAATTCCAAGTGGAGTTGCAGTGGTTACAGTATCTACACTTGTAGTTAACTTTGTCCATGTAGTCATAGCCACAGGCCATGAAACCATTAAAGCTGCCCTTCCTATATGAGCTGGATTAAATATGTTATATCCAAGCCCTCCCATAGAATGTTTAGCTATAGCTATTGCTATAAAAGCTCCTATGGCAATCATATAAGCTGGAATTCCTGGTGGTACACACATAGCAAGTAAAAGTCCAGTTAAAAACGCACTTCCATCTGCAATAGTTACAGGTTTTTTCCTTATTTTTTCAACTACATATTCTGTAATCACAGCAGCTAAGATGCCAACTATCATAGTTCTTAGAGCAGGAATTCCAAAATTATATATAGCAAAAATTGCTGCTGGAGCTAATGCTAAATTAACATTCCACATTATTTTAGATATAGATTCATCACAACGAATATGTGGTGATGAGGAAACCGTGAAAACATCTTTTTTTACTTGTGCTTCTGCCATTTTTACAATCACCCCTTAATTATTTTACAGCTTTTTCTTTCTTCTTTTCTGCTTCAGCTTTATCTCTAGCTGCTTGAGCTGCATTTTCAGACTTTAAATATTTGACATATTGTACTATATTTCGTTTGGCAGGACACACATATACACAACTGCCACATTCTACACAATCTAAAAGATTATAATCTTCTTTAGCTTCTTTATATAAATTATTTTGTCCAAGAATACTCAGCATACTTGGATTTAAACTCATAGGACAGGCTTTTAAACATCTGCCACATCTAATACATCCAGTTTCTGTTCCTGTATTTACATCACTTTCTGCTAATGAAAGTATTCCTGATACTCCCTTCAATATAGGCACTTCTAAACTGGACTGCGCAAATCCCATCATAGGCCCGCCCATAACAACTTTAACTGGAGTTTCTTTAAATCCACCGCAAAGATCAATAGCATACTTGAAAGTAGTACCTATTCTAAGCAATAAATTTTTAGGTTCCTTTAAAGCCCCTCCACTTAAAGTTGTAACTCTTTGTATAAGAGGAATACCCCTTTCTACAGCATCACTAACAGCAATACATGTACCTACATTTTGAACAACTGCCCCTACATCCATAGGAAGTCTTCCCGACGGAACTTCCCTTCCTGTTAAAACGTTTATAAGCATTTTTTCAGCCCCTTGAGGATATTTAGTTGGAAGGGCAACAACTTGTACACCAGTTCCCTGAAAAGCTTTCTCCATAACTTCAACGGCATCTTTTTTATTGTCTTCGATACCTATAAATCCTTGTCTTGCATTTAAAATCTTCATAATAATTTTAACACCTGATACTATCCTATCTGTATATTCCAACATAGACCTGTAATCAGATGTTAAGTAAGGTTCACATTCAGCTGCATTTAAAATAAAAAATTCTACTTCTTTATCTGGCGGTGGTGAAAGCTTAACGTGTGATGGAAAAGTAGCTCCCCCCATTCCTACAATGCCAGCATCTCTTATTATATCCATTATTTCTTTGTCAGTTAGTTCTTTCCAGTTACGGGAAGTTGGTATTCCTTCTATCCATTCATCTTTTCCATCATTTTCAATGACTATGGATAAACACTTGCCAAAACCCGGATGGGGATATTCAGCCACATCTAGAACTTTTCCAGAAATAGAGGAATGTACATTAGCTGATACAAAAGCATCACTTTTAGCAATAAGTTGTCCCTTTTTAACCTCATCACCTTTTTTTACTATAGGAGATGTAGGAGCACCTATATGCTGCCTAACAGGAATAAATACCTTGTCCGGTATAGGTGCTATTTCTATAGGCTTATTGGCAGTGTGCTTTTTGTTATCATTAGGGTGTACTCCGCCTCGAAAACTTTTTAACACAATTAACACCTCTTTCAATAATTTTTAAATTCAATTATGCAAATATTAGTTTTTTTACAAACTAAAATATAAAATAATTTTTATAACAGAGCATAGATAGCACATTAGTATCCACACTCTGTTATAAAATTACACACTATGATAAACACATTTAAAAATAAAATACAACACCATAAGTCGAATTAGAATAAAAATATATCTAATTCCACTAAAAATCTATAATTAATTTTAAAAGAAAAAGAAGCTGTAAAATAAATTCAAATCATATTATCCTCTTAATTACAGGTTTTGTAGAATCATTTTTAGCTGTAGCCTTATCAAATACTTTTATATATATAAGTGATATAGCAAAAAACACTATTCCACCTATTACCTGAAGTGGCCTCATATAATATCCTGAAATATTAGATATCCACGTTCCAACTAATACTCCTAAAAAAACTGCAATAATGGGCATTATATATACAATGAACGCTGCACCTACCATATTTTGTTCTTTCATTTCAAGAATAACATGTTGGCCAGCTTCTGCTCTAATTGGGTTTTTAGCCTCTAGTATAGTGGCATTATCACCTGGACAAGCACCGCAATTCTTACAATCTCCATGTCTACTTGCCCTAACTTTAGCAAAATCTCCCCCTGTCTCGATTACAATGCCTTCCGATTCTCTTTTCATTGCTTACATCCCCTTATTTATTTGTTAGTGTTTTCCAAGTATTCTGTCATTAATTATTTATCCTATAATTATACCATAAAATTTCAATCTGTATTACAATTTTTTTATACCTGTACTAATTAATTTTAAGTATTAATATTTTCAAACAAACTTAACTTTTCCTTTATATATTATACAGTATTTTTTTTATTTTCATATAGAAATTTCTATTTTTACTTTCAAAACTTTTAATTTTTCAACACTTTTCTTCCCTGCTTCTTAATATATATTTAAAATTATAGTCGATTTGTCAATATCTAAAAATTTTTCAATAACAGCCTAAATTAGTCTTTACTTAAATAATGTTAATATATTATTATAATAGTATATAATAATATTTTTAAGAAATACTGCAATATTACACGATAAAATATTGCATTTACAGGCTTTTTACAACTTAAATTTATTATTTGTTGGGAGGTTAAAATTATGTTAAAAACGATTACAAAAAATAAAACAGGCTCTGATGCAAGTTCATTTAAATCCAATGAAAATTTACTTGAATCTGATGTAAGTTCAATTAAAATAAAAGATATTATTGATATTGATTTACTTCAAAAGTTTCAAGATAATTTTGCTGAAAGTATGAATATAGCTAGTGTAACTGTGGATATGGATGGAAATCCAGTAACTAAGCCAAGTTCTTATACTGATTTTTGTTTGAGACTTACCCAATCTACTGATATTGGCACTAGACGCTGTGCTGAATCCCACAAAAGGGGAGGTCTAGAAGCAACAAGGACAGGAAAACCGTATGTTTACACCTGCCATGCCGGATTAATAGATTTTGCCGCACCTATACTAGTTGCAGGTAAGCAAATCGGAACAATTTTAGGCGGTCAAATTTTAACTTCTACTCCGGAAGAATCCATATATAAAAAAAATGCAAAAGAAATAGGTATTGATGAAAATAAATATTTAGAAGCTGTAGCCAAAGTAAAAATTACCACCAGGAAAAATATAACAGCGGCTGCAGAAGTACTTTACATTATTATAAATGCACTTTCAAAAATAGGGTATGAAGAACTTCAACTTAAGAAAACCTCTCAGATTCTCTCAGATAATTTAAACCAGATTTCTGCTATCATGGAAGAATTATCAGCATCATCAATTAATGTTTCAAATAACCAGCATTGTTTAAATAAAGAAATTATTAATATAAAGAATATGTCTATAGAAATCAATTCCATACTGGATTCTATAAAAAGTATAGCTGATGAAACTAAAATGCTTGGATTAAATGCTGCTATAGAGGCTGCAAGAGCTGGTGATATGGGAAGAGGTTTTGGAGTAGTTGCCAAGGAGATAAGAAAATTATCTGAAAATTCCAAAAGCACAGCTATGAAAATATCTGACCTTACTAAAAAAATTGAGGAATCTGTAGATAAGACTGTAGAAACATCAACTTCTACTTTAGAAACTACAGAACAGCAAACATCTGCTATTGAAGAGACTAATGCAAATTTACAGGAAGTTATATTGATTTCAGACAAATTAAATAATCTAGCAACTTCCAATACAGCAAGATTTAAAGAATAATAGAAAATCACATTTAAATAAATCATAAATAATTTCCTAGACATTAATTATTGCAGCATAAAACAAATTTAATTATCAATAATATATTATTTCAATAGGAGATGAGTAGACGTGAACAATTCTGAAAAAAATTTCTTAAACAATGTCTGTAAATACTGTGTAAACAAATATACTGTTTCAAACAGCGGACCTTTGATAGCTTCTCTTATACAGCAATTATGCAAATATGTAAATATGGACCTTCCTGCAGTTCAAGGTATTGTACGTTTGCACATAAATGAAAATTATAGCAGAAGCTTTGCCCATTGCTTTAATATATATGATGGAGGTATTATAGATGCTTCAATATACCAATATTCACTTATATATAAATCTATAGAAAACCTTTTCCCTACCTATATAGTATGCAATACTCCAGAGCATATAGATTATATAATTAATAATAAAATGCAGCCAAAATCTATTGTCAAATTTAATGATGAGTTCCTGAAAAGTATACTTGAAGATATAAAAAATATTGAATTACCTGAAATAAAAAGATTTAATTTAAATGAGGATTCAAAAAAGAAAAATTTATTTTATTGCTAATTTAAAATCTATTACTTAATAAAAATTACCTAAAGCTTATATTATATCTTAATTTTAACATTCAGGCATCTGAAAACAAACAATAAAATTAAAGCTTCAGGGGATAATGTAAATTTCCCCTGAAGCCAAAAATTCTATCTATAAGCTTTCTAACCTTTACAGTATCAGAAGCTATTAATGCAGTACTGTATATTTTTTTATCATTTTCATATACACAAAGCATTCCTATTTTATCACCTTTGTTTACTGTATATGCTATTTTTTGTGGTTTTATAATTTTTACTGTATACTTAAATCCATTTTTTGTAGGCAACATAATATCACTTCCATATTGTAATTTTAAATTCTTTCCGTTAATTTTTAATTCTCCTGCAGTATCTCCTTTTGAAAATAATTTTACAAACTTATAATTTTTATTCACATATTTATATATCTTATTTGTTTCCTCCCATCTTTTGGGAGAATTTAACACTACTATTACAACATCATTTGCCTGAACAGTTACAGAAGTAACCAAACATTTTCCTGCCTTTCCAGTGTACCCTGTTTTAACTCCATTTGCTTCTGGAATTTGCCATAATATTTTATTTATATTATGATAGTTTCTGGTAAATTTATTTTTCTCTCCATCAACATCCTTAGAACCTACAATTTCATTAAATAGAGGCTCTTTTTTTGCTATTGAAGTAACTAATGCAAGGTCATAGGCTGTAGAATAGTGTCCTTCTTTATCAAGTCCATGAGGTGTTTCAAATTGAGTATTTATTACTCCTATTTCTCCCGCATATTCATTCATAAGTTTTGCAAACTCTTCTACACTTCCACTTATACCTTCTGCAATAGCTATGGCAGCATCATTTCCTGACCTTAGCATAAGTCCAAATAAGAGCTCTTTTAATGTTATACTTTCGCCTTTTTTATAACCTACAGTAGATCCTCTTACTGAAGCAGCTTTAGGTGATATCTCTATTTGTTTATCTAGTTTACCATACCTTAAAGCTACTAGGGTAGTCATTATTTTAGTAGTACTTGCCATAGGAACTAATTCATAAGCATTTTTTTCATATACCACTACTTTAGAATTACTATCTATAGCTACAGCACACCTTGCATCTACATTAGGCTGCTTAAAAGTATTGTCCTCCCCATTTGCAAATGCCTTATAACAGCATATATTATTGATCATAATAAAAAATATCATTATATATAAATAAATTTTCCGCAATCTCATGATTTTTGTAATCTACCCCTTTCATCATTAATAACTTGATTAATATTAAATATTTTTTCCTTAAATAAATATATTACTATTAAAATTATTGCTAAATAAGTATATAATTTTATATTTAGTTAAAAATTATTAAAAGCAAAAATTATTAAATGGAGGAAATTATGGTTGTATTGTTTTTTTTATTCATTACAGTATTTATTATATTTTTGTTTATTCCATTTCCTGTGAAGATACAGATAAAATATTCCAATAAAAAATTCACTTTTAAAATTTATAATTTAAACATTACGGATAAAATTAAATCAATTAAAAATAACTATTCCCTTGATCATCCCAAAATAGAAAATAAATTATCTTTTTTTGTAAATGCTATAAAAATTAATTCGAACCTTCTTAAGGAGATTAAATTCAAAGCTAGTATTAAACTGAATATAAATATTATATATGGACTTGAAGATGCAGCCCATACAGCCCTGGTTTACGGATTAATACCCCTAATAAATGCCTTAGGTTTTAAAATTTTATCTAAAATATTTATTGTAAAACAAAATCAAATACATATAAAACCTGACTTTAACAATTTTTATTTAAAAATAGATATGACTAGTATAATTTACATAAGTTTAGCTAAAATTATATATACAGGTATATTACTATTAAAATACAAACAAAAATTTAAAAAACTAAACCTTATTCATACATAACATGTATTTAAAGTAACTGCCCACACTTTGTTACTATAATCAATAAAAATCTTAAAGGAGGAATTTAAATGGAAAGCCATCCTATAGAAAATTTACTAAAAAGTACAATGGAAAATTTAAAAGACATGATAGATGTAAACACTATAGTAGGAGATGCAGTAGAATCAAAAGATGGTTCTTTTATAATACCTATCTCACGAGTATCTTTAGGTTTTGTATCTGGAGGAAGTGAATTTAATTCCAAAAATGAAGAGGCATCTAATTCAGACTATCCTTTTGGAGGAGGTTCTGGAGCTGGAGTTACAGTAAAACCTGTAGCTTTTCTGGTTACCAAAGGTGATTCTATAAGACTTTTATCTTTAAATCAGAATAGTACCTATGATAGAATAGTAGATTCTATTCCTCAGGTAATGGATTTAGTTAAAGGCATGGTAAACTTCAGATCTGAGAAATCTGATAATATATGCAAAAAACAAGGAAGAGAAAGAAAAGGAGAAAAAGAAAAGGAAAATGTAGAAGAGGAAGGGGAAGAAAAAGAAAAAGGTTCCTCATCATCAAGAGATTCGGAAATTTAACTGAAGTCTGCTCATAAGAAATAGTTTTCTTCACCGGAATCTTAAAAGAGGTTATAAAAAGGGGCAACAGTGCTTATCCCACACTTTGAAGAAGTTGGTGGTATCAGCTAATTGTAGCCTCTGAATAAATCAAAGAAAACCTTATTTAATTCTTATATTCACTAATAAATTCCTGTATTCCCGGAATTTCTTTTATACTTTCCAAGCCAAAATATTTTAAAAATTCTTCTGTGGTAATATAAAGTATTGGTCTCCCGGGAACACTTAATCTTCCACTCTCTTTTATAAGTTCTCTTTCTATTAAAGTCATTATTGCCCTCTCACTTTTTACGCCTCTTATTTCATCTATATCTATTCTAGTTACAGGCTGCATATAGGCAATAATAGCTAAAGTTTCAAGGGATGCCCGAGATAAAGATTGTCTGGAATTATTTCCTAGCAATTTTTCTACATAAGTGCTGTTTTCAGATTTAGTAACTAGACTATATTTATCATTGCTATTTAAAATTTTTATACCCCTACAATATTTTTTATAATCAATTCCCATTTCACTAATTAAATCTCTTGTAAATTCTATACTGCAGTTTATTATAGATGCAATTTGTTTTAGAGAAAGGGGTTCTCCAGATACAAATAGCAGAGATTCTATTATGGAATAATAGCTATCCTTAGATAAAGATTCGCCTTCAATGATTTCATAACCATTTTCATCAAGGTTGTTCTCCATGTTCAATTATCCTCTCTACATAAATTTCGCTAAAATTTTCATATTGCATTATAGATATTGTTCTAAGCTTTACCAGTTCTAAAAGTGCAATAAAAACTATAATTCTTTCTATCTTAAAAGAACACTTTTCTATAACAGTTGAAAATTTGATTTTTCTTTTACTTTCCATGATTTTTGTTATATATTTCATTTTATCTTCCAGTTTAAACTCATCTACGGTTATATCTTCATTAATTACAGTTTCTTTATTCAACTTACTTGTATATGCAGTAATAAGTTTTTTATATATGTCATATAAATCCTCTACAGCTATACCTTTTAAAATTTCTGCTGTATTCTCATTTTTATTTTTTCTCTCAATAATTTCCGGCATTTTTCCATACATTCTGCCTATATTTAAGCTTCTCTCCCTAAAAAATTCAGAGACAACTTTAAATTTTTTATATTGTAACAGCTTGTCTACCAACTCTTTTCTAGGATCCACCTCTTCTTCCTCAACAACCTCCTCTAATTTAGGTTTAGGGAGTAACATCCTTGACTTTATTTCTATAAGTGATGCCGCTGTAACTATAAACTCAGAAGTTATATCCAGATCCATATCCCTCATATCATTTATATATTGAATATACTGTTCTGTAATCTCATAAATTTTTATATCATATATATTCATTTTATTCTTTTTTATAAGATGGAGCAACAAATCAAAGGGTCCTTGAAAATTTTCTATTTTTATATTTAAAGTCATTTATAAATTTCTCCCATATCTTTCAATAAATATTCTTCTTCCCACTTTAGAGCTGTATTTAATTCAACTTTCATTATATAATTTAAAATTTTTTTTATACATTTGCCTTCTTTTATTCCAAGAGCCTTTACATCATTGCCATTTAAACTTAATTTATAATTACTCATATTACTTATATAATTATAAATTTTATATTTTAATTTGTTATTCCAGCTTAAAAATATTAGTTGGTAGTCATTCATATTATTCAGTAGACTATACAATTCATAATTATCTAAAGTACATGCCGTGAAATCAATTATTTTCTGCAGTTTTTCTGCAAAATACTTTATTGTGCTTTTTAACTTTTTATTTAAAATTGAATTCTCAACTAATATGTTAATATATGTGTCATCTCTCAATGCATAAAATAATCTTAAAATTCTTATATCTATATTTTTAAAGCTGTAAATTAAACTTTCCATATAAGCAGGATATTTAATTTTTAGTGCCTGTCCATCAATATTAAATATCTTTAGCTCATTGCATAGACAAATAGTTTTTACCCAATTTACTTCACAACATAAACTATATATTTCTTTCGTTATTCTATCCTTACTTATTATATTAAATATATTTTCTTTAATACACTGTTCTATTTCATCTCTGTCCTTTAAATTAAATCCATACCTGACTCCGTATTTTACAGCTCTAAATATTCTAGTGGGATCTTCTCTATAACTATTTAAATGTATTTTTCTAATAATTTTATTCTTTATATCCTCTATTCCTCCATAAATATCTATTATGTCGTTTTTCACTATGTCATATGCCAGAGAATTTATAGTAAAATCCCTTCTATACAGATCATCATATATGTGTGAAGGTTTAATTATAGGAAGTTCTCCATCTTTTTTATAATATTCTTTTCTACATCTTATCAAATCTATGGTAATTCCACTTTCAAAAGTTAAGGAGGCTGTCTGAAATTCCTGGTAATACCTACAATGTTTTAAATGTTGCAATTCACTTATAATAACATTTGGATTACTATCTATACATATATCAATATCTTTTATCTTACTTCCGAGTATAGCATCTCTAACAGCTCCACCTACTATATATACCTTTATGCTTCTTTTCTTGCATAAGTCCCTTATTATATTCACAACCTCTATTTCATTCTTAGTAAAAAACTTTAAAATATTCATATTTATTCCTTCCTATAACTATAACAATTCTAAAGATACAATCAAATACTTGTAAGGAAATTCAATTAGTTTTTAAGTATTTCCACATCAAGTGATTCTTAGGTTCAGGTGGAGTTCGCTTATGAGAACTGCTTTTCTCCAGCTGAACCTTATTAACAGTATTCTTAGTGTCTTTAGCACTTAGAATACGTTATCCTTTAGGGGAAGAACTTATCCAGGTGCGTAGCACCTCTTATCCCCCACTTTTATAGAAAAGCAGCGAACCAAAATTTTTAATTTTGTGTGAATCGCTTTCACAGAGTGCGATGGGGGTGTTAGCAGTGGTAGCAATCGGATAAATAATATCCATTATTTAAAAATACCTTAAATATAACTAAACCTGAATTTCCCACTTGTATTTATTATACTATATACTAAAGATATATTGTATTATACTTCCGCACCTACAATATTTTTAATACTATCTTTAAAATTCCCCAATACTCCTGGTTTTTTTACATCTCTATCACTACATAAGCCAACTTTTCCCATAAGTTCTCCATCTACATATACATCACAATATCCTACTTTTTCACCTTTTTCATAACGTCTTTTATTTTTATTTATAACACATTTATAGGTAATCTTATTTTGCTTTCCCTTTTCAACTACTACGTTTAAATCTGCAGATGATTTTGCAATAAAAAACCTATCTCCTTGCTTATTTAAATTAACCTTCTCTATGTCGCCTCCATTTTTTACAACATTTTGAGAAATATATTTTGAGAATCCATAATTCATAAGCATACTTGCCTCTTTGTTTCTCTCTTTATAAGTGGGAGAACCCATAACTACAGCTAACATTCTGGCACCATCTCTAACTGCAGTGGCAGATATACAATACATGGCTGAATTTGTGAATCCAGTTTTTAAGCCATCGCATCCTTTGAAAAATCTCACTAATTTATTATGGTTTACCAGTTCTATAGGACTTTTTCTTCCTTCTGATATAGTTTCCATATATGTTCCTGTATATTTTAGTATATTAGGATGTTTTAACAGCTCCCTAGACATTAATGCTATATCATAGGCGGTAGTATAATGCCCCTCTGCATTAAGTCCTGTACAGTTTTTAAATTGGGTATTGTTCATTCCAAGTTCTTTTGCCCTTTTATTCATAAGCTGTACAAAAGCTTCCTCATTACCCCCTAAATATTCTGCCATAGTAACCGCAGCATCGTTTCCTGAAGCTATTCCTATGCCTTTTATTAATTCTTCCACGCTCCTAACCTCTCCTGTATCCAATAACATAGAACTTCCACCCATTTTTTTTGCATTTTCACTAACGGTAACTTTGTCTGATAAAGATATTTTCCCAGAATCCAGAGCTTCCATTGTTAGAAGCATAGTCATTACTTTAGTAACAGAGGCAGGTTCCAATTTTTCATTGGGATTTTTTTCAAATATTACTTTACCACTTACTGGTTCCATAAGTAGTGCAGATTTTGCGTTTACATTTAAATCTGCTTTAATAGATTTGATTTCCCGTTTATCTTTTTCAGTTAAAGGTTCTGCTTTAACTAATACCGTACTTCCAAGTCCCACCATAAAAAATAATATTAATACCATACTTAATAAGGTAAAGCTTCTCTGCTTTTTTTTCATTTCTTTTTTCTCCTCCCTTCAAATGTATTTTTTCCCGAAATTAATAATATTATCACATAAACATATAAAAAAAATACAGCTATATGAAAGCTGCTGTATTTTAAATAATTATGTATAAAAATTAGCTATTATATAAATAATTCCGGTTCTCTTCTGGAGGCAAAATCAATTTCCAGCTCATATTTATGCCTTAAATAATCCTCATCATCATAATATTTTGCACCACTAGGACATTTTTTAATACAGGCACCACATTTAATGCAAATGCCGTTTAATTTAGACACATCATTAGAATCAATAGAACCCATAGGACAGACATTTACACAGATTTTACAATCATTACAATTATCATTGGTTTTTGGGGTGACTTTTCTAATATCAACAGGAATGCCTTCTCTATTTTCAGGCTTGTAATATTTTCTATAGGGTTTATTACCTTTTACCACTATAGTTTCAAATTTATCTTCCCTTGTTAGCTTTTTATATATTTCATGGGCAAAATTCCTTACTACAGACATATCTTTTTCATCTGGTCTATTTTTGGCAAGAATTTTAGAAAATGAATGCTCTCCTATAAACGCACCTGCTCCTATAACTTTAAAACCATTTAACTCTAGAATATCCTTTAATTCTATTAAAGCATCATCATAATTTCTGTTTCCATAAACCACTACTGAAATAGCTAATGCCCCATTACCTTTAATGGAATTTAAATATTTCAATAATATATTTGGAACTCTTCCTGCATAAACTGGAACCCCTACAATAACAATATCTTCTTCTGTAAAAGACAGCGGCTGATTTCTAACTTCCTTTAATGTAAAATCAATATTATTTATAACCACCTTTTTTTCAATATTTTTCACAATACCTTCTGCTATTCCACCTACTATTTTCTCAGTAGTACCTGTAGCACTAAAATATACTGTACTAATTTTTTTATTCATAAAATATCCTTCCTTCTTATTTTAATAAAAAATGTCTATTCAATACTTTTTCAATAAATACTCTTACCAGTTCTGGATCAAATTGAATGCATGCATTTTTTTGTAATTCTTTTATAGCAGCTTGTTCTGATAGTGCACTGCCATAACTTCTTTCACTGGTCATAGCATCATAAGAATCCAATATAGTTATGATTCTTGACTGAAATGGTATTTCTCTCTCCTTCAAACATTTAGGATATCCTGTTCCATTCCATTTTTCATGATGTGCCAGTACGTATTTAGCTATTTGTGACATATCATTTACTGTACTAAGTATTCTATACCCTATCTCTGGGTGTTTTTTTATTCTTTCCCATTCATCATCTGTAAGCTTTCCTTTCTTATTAAGTATACATTCTTCTACAGCTATTTTTCCTATGTCATGTAATAATCCTACAATTTTAAGTTCCCTAATTTCGCATTCCGATAACCCAAGGGCTTTCCCCATACTTTTACACAATTCAGAAACTCTGCGAGAATGATTTTCTTCTCTTTTATTCTTTTCATACAGTGCATTAATAATAATATTTATAGTTTTTGACCTTATACTTAAATTTTCCATAAGTTTTCTTTTATACATACTATCTTCAGCTTTTTTTACGATTTTTTCAAGATTTTCTTTTGTATTATTCTTTACTGCATATCCAAAAGTCATATCTATATTAACAAGACCTGTTTCTTCTTTTAATGCCATACGTTTAATGCGTTTAATAGTCTGCTCAGCTTCATATTGATTTGTTTTAGGCAATAAAATTATGAATTCATCTCCTCCTAATCTAGCAATAATATCTTCTCTGCTGCAGGCTCTTTTTATTACCTCCGATGCTCTCTTAAGGAGTTTGTCTCCTTCCAAATAGCCAAAAGAATCATTAATAGATTTTAATCCATTTATGTCTCCCATAACCACAGCCAGCGGAACCTCACTTTGGATATCTAATCTCTTTAACTGTTCTTCAAAAAATTTTCTGTTATATACACCTGTTAACTGATCATGAGAAATTAAATATCTACACTGACACTTTCTAATACGAAACCCTTTATCACTGTCATTTAAAACTATATCTTTACTACTTCTCTTATATTTAAAAATTCTCAAAAAATATTCGTTAACGTTTACAAATATGGTTTTATTATACCTATTAAAAATATTATATCTTAAATTTACGAATAGTTCCTTAAAATACATCTTTCCATAGTTTAATTTTATTACTTCCCTATTTCTCGTCTGAGCTATAACATTAAATATACATAATATTATTATAAACAAAATAATATTCATACTCATCACACCTCTTTAATAGGTTATTCTAAATAATAATTAAGAAAAACTAATACATATTTTAATAAGCCTTATTACTATTAATTATATCTCAAAATAACTAATTATTCTATACATTATGTAAATTTACCCTATAATTTTTGTGTGAATTTCCACTATAGCATATACTAATTCAGTAGTTTCTACTTTCTCTTAAAGTATATTAATGTTTTTCTAAAAACATGCCTCATACACATAAAATTTTTATAATATTTCAAATATTTCAAATATGCCAAATAGTTACGAGAGTATCTTTTGATACATCCAATTGTGATAATGTTGGTCGTGGTGAATTTGGACGAGGAAAAGAAGTAGTAATTATAATAATACTTTTATTATTATGCTGTGGATGTGGATGCGGATATTAAAACTGTGTTTGCTAAATAAACTAGATTATCAAAGGGAAATGAAATTCTTCGTTTCCCTTTTTAAAATGATAGTTTATTAATTTAGTCATTTGTTCTTTTTTACATTTTACACTTATAAATTACATTACTACGTACATTTTTATTAAATACCCAAAATATACAATTATAGTATTAATATTTGTGGCATGAAATTAGGACTGCTACACCCTAACTTTTATTTGTTAGTTGTGCAACAGCCCCTTTCATTTTTAATAATTATTCATAACATTTTATATTGTTAATAACTTCAGAAACAATATCTATTCTTTTAAAGGGTGTAATAAGATAATATCCATCTATATAGGGATGGATTTTTTTTGCAATCTCTGTAGATATTTTAATTGCAAGCTTAATAGCTTCCTCTTTTGAAATATCCTTGTATAGTTGGATAATTTCCTCTGAAACTTTTATTCCAGAAATTTCATTATCCATGAAACAAGCGTTTTTATAGCTTATGATTGGAATAATTCCTCCTAAAATCCTGGCAGTTAATTCTTTATGTGCCAATTTTATATTCTCTACAGCTTGTTTTGTTAAAACTGGCTGTGTTAAAAACATAGTTACACCATTTTTTATTTTCTTTTTGGCTTTTGCAAGTTCACTATTAAAATTTACAGCATTTATATTTAAAGCACCACAAATATTAAAAGGAAAGGAAAATGTTGTATTATTTAAAGTAGTGATATAGTTTGCTAGTATTGTAGAATTAAAACTAAATATTCCCCTAACCTCGTCACGTTGTGCCGAAGGTATAGGGTCACCAGTCACCACTAAAACGTTATTTATTCCCTCAATATTTAAACCTAAAAGCAATGCTTTCGTGGCATTAATATTTCTATCCCTACAAGTCATATGTGGAATAACAGTAATGTTTAGTTCTCTTTTTAACTTACAAGCCAGTAGACTACTATCTACTCTTGCCCTTGCAATAGGACAATCTGCAATGGTTATTGCATCAACTCCTTGCTTTTTAAGATCTTTCGCACTATTCATAAAAAAATCTATTTCTGTATCAATTGGTGGATCTAATTCTACCGCAATAATCTTTTTTTTATTGCTAATTTTTTCTAAAAGAAGGTTTTTAACAATCGGTTTTTCAATCTGAGCCTTCTCAATATGTTTATTAGAAGCAGTTTCACATGTAGATAAATCTTTTAGTTTTGTAACAGTTTCCCTGATAAATTCCGGAGTTGTACCACAACAGCCACCTAAAATAGCCACCCCTTGTTTTGCTATTTGTAACATTTGTGCAGCAAAATATTTTTTAGTATTATCAAAGAAAGTACGATTATTTATTATTGTTGGATATCCTGAATTTGGCATAACAGAGATAGTTTTGTTTTTTATATTAAAAGTTTTAATATATTGTAATAAATGATATGGTCCAGAAAAGCAGTTAAAGCCACAGGCATCAATAGTTGGTATTTGTAGACTTTTTTTTATAAGTTCCTTACCTGATTTACCAAGTCTTGTATATCCTTCCGGGGAAACTGCAAATTCTATCAAAATATAAGACTTTGGATTTTTTTCTTTAATGTATTTGGAAATCTCCTCTAAATATTCATCACTACTAAAAGTCTCAAATATAAAATATGCCGCACCTAACTCTATAAATAGATCTACTATTTCTTTGTATGCCTTCCATAAATCTAGTTTTTCTAAAAATGGTATTGGTCCAATATCGGCAAAAACTAAAACGCCTGTATCCTTTGCGGCCTTCAATGCAATTTCATATCCTTTTATAATAACCTCTTTTGCTATATCAAAATCACTTTCAAGGATAATTTTATTTGCTCCAAAGGTATTAGTTCTAATTGCCTCGCAGCCTGCATTTATATACTCCTTGTGTATATTTAATACGGTATTTTTGTCATATATATTTGCAAGCTCACATTTGGATAATGGACTTTTACAAATATCTGCATAATATGTTCCCATTGCACCATCAAAAATTAAAGGTCTTTCTTTAATTTTCATATGTTTCACCTAATGCATCTCTTACTTGTTTAGCTGCCTTCACAAGATTTTTAAGGCTTGGAATAGTTTCTTCCTGACCTCGAGTTTTTAAGCCACAGTCTGGATTAATCCATAGTTTTTCTGCGCTAATTTTCTCAAGCATTAGATTAATACCATTAACAATTTCTTCGACACTAGGTACCCTAGGAGAGTGAATATCATATACACCAGGTCCCACTGCAGTAGTAAAATTATTTTTATTCAACGCTTCGATAATTGATAAATTTGAACGTGATGCTTCAAAAGAAATTACATCTGCATCCATAGCATCAATTGATTTCACTATTTCTTCAAATTCACTATAGCACATATGAGTATGAATTTGCGTAGTTGCCTTGACAGCACTGTGAACCAGTCTAAATGCAGGAATTGCCCAATTTAAATATTCACTATGCCAGTCAATTCTCCTAATTGGAAGTTTCTCTTTTAATGCTGCCTCATCTACTTGAATTATATTAATGCCATTTGCTTCAAGATCTAAAATCTCTTCCCTAATAGCTAACCCAATTTGGAAAGCCATTTCTCTTAAGGAAATATCCTCACGAGGGAATGACCAGTTAAGAATAGTCACCGGCCCTGTAAGCATTCCCTTTACAGGCTTTGATGTAAGACTTTGAGCGTATTTAGAATATTCAACAGTAATAGGATTTGCTCTAGAAATATCTCCCCATATTATAGGTGGTTTAACGCAGCGTGTACCATAAGACTGGACCCAAGCCTTTTGTGTAAATAAGAAACCATTAAAGTTTTCTCCAAAATACTCTACCATGTCATTTCGTTCAAATTCACCATGAACTAAAACATCAATGCCAATTTTCTCTTGAAGTTCTACGCATTCTGCAATCTTCTTTTTTATATTTTCTTTATACTGTATCTCCGTAATTTCATCTTTCTTAAATTTTGCTCTATCTGCTCTTACTTCAGTTGTTTGTGGAAAAGAGCCAATTGTTGTAGTTGGTAATATTGGAAGCTTAAAAAATCCCTTTTGAATCTCTGATCTCTCATTAAATATTGGCCGTCTTGTAAAATCCTTTTCTGTTAAGCCATCAACTTTTTTCTTGACTTCAAGGTCAATGTTACTTGACTTTGTTTTAAACGATGAAACATTATTCTTATATTTACTGTTCGTTAAATAGTTTTCATCTACGAATAGCTTCTTTAATTCAGATAATTCTATCAGTTTTTCTTCTGCAAAAGCAAAATGAGCCTTGTAATTTTCTGATAGCTTTTCTTCATTCTTTAAAGTATAGGGCACATGTAAAAGGGAGCATGAAGTATTTATTACAATACTATTTTTTTCAACATATTTTGAAATGCCCTTCAAAATTCTTAGAGAGTTCTCATAATTGTTTTTCCAAATATTTTTACCATTAACTATACCAGCAAAAAGAGCAGTTCCCTTAGGGAATCCCTTTTCTTTAGCTAATTCTAAGGATTTTCTTCCCTCTATAAAATCCAAACCTATTCCATCAAAGTCAAGAGCAGTAACTTCACTATAACAATCTCTAATATCTCCAAAATATGTTTGGATTAAAACTTTAAGATTATCTTTACTTTTTAATAATTCTGTATAAATTTTCGTAAAGATTTCTATGTCAGTATGATTCAAATCAGTAACTAAAATAGGTTCGTCAATTTGTACCCATTCTACATCTAACTTATTTAGTTTTGTAAAAATATCTTTATATGATTTAATCACAGCTTCAACAAAATCCTCAAATTTTTTCTCGCCCTTATAGGCTGCTAGTTTAAGAAAAGTAAATCCACCAATAATCACTGGTCTAGTTTTAACTCCTGAAGCTAGCGCTTCAGTATAATTCTCAAAAACTATATCACTATTTAACTTAATTTCTGAGCTGTCCTCAATTGCAGGTACCATATAGTGATAATTGGTATTAAACCATTTTTTCATAGTAAGTGCCTTAACATCACCCCTTTCCCCTTGATATCCTCTAGCCATTGCAAAATAAGTGCCTAATTTATTAATACCTAAAGCCTTATAGCTATCTGGTATTACATTTAAAAGAAATGCTGTATCAAGCATTCCATCATAAAAGGAAAAGTCATTTGATGGTATAAAATCAAGCCCAGTATTAGCCAAAAGTGTCCACTGTTTTACTCTAAGATCCTTAGCATTCTTTTGCAATCCTTCTAAGGGCAAATTTCCTTTAAAATAATCCTCTATCCAAAATTTTAATTCACGAAGTCCTCCTATTCGTGGATATCCAATAATTGAAGTTCTCATTGTGCTACATCCTTTCATGAAAAATTTTTGTTAAAGTAATCATAGCAAAAAATTTCAATTATGCTGTAACTCAAAAAAACTATTACTTGTTATAATTTTAAGCTATAACAAATAATTAAGTCAGTTTTACAATTAATTCTATAGCTTTGTTTTAATTAATAATTATAGACTAAGGAATACATATTCTTAGTCCATAATTATTAAATTCCTACCTATTATTGACGCTCATAAAAGTAATAGTTACTTTATTTTAGGTATTGCGGTGATTATGGGAATAACTGCTTTATTGCTGTTTTTCGCACAAATCTTTGCCATACTCCTTTATTAAATCAAATTCTTGCTTTTCCAATTTTTTAAACAAATCACTTTCAATAACCTTAATATCTTGTTTCGCTACAAATGTTTCAATATTTTGCTTTATTGTAGGTAAAGTATCTTTCATCAAGTCTGTCACATATAGATCATATGGTTTAAATAATTCTGAAATTCCAATTGCATTTGTACCATTACCTGATCCAATAACTAAAGCTTTATCAACCTTATTATTATGAATGAACTGTTCTTTTAATGTTTTATGCAAAGGATAGCTAATCATTCTTTAAATCTAAATTTGGCACATAAGTATGCTCATTCATTAAGATTTTTACTTCCTCATATCTTTCTGATATATATTTCTTAAACAAAGGGCTTACATTGACAGATGTTGCAAATCCTAAATCAAATGCTAAAAATAATAAAAGGCGTGCACCAGATTGAGTAATCCACACCCACCGCATAACAAGTAATGGTGAATTTTCATGGATATTTCGTTTTACTGGTAAAATTTTAGCATTCCAAATGGTCGCTAATAATGCGAAAACAGAAAAAATAATCCAAGCTTTATACCATTCCTATGGTAAGCATCCAAACATTCTGTGCTGCTCCTATAAGAAGCATCCCAATCATGGCAAACATACCTCCTAATATCACAGGAAACCTAAAACCTACCTTTGAGCTGATTAACGGAACTGTAATAGTTGCCAACATATATGAGATATAAGAACCACTTGCTATAATCCCTAATACATTCACACTTAGATGATATTCCATCATAATATTTGGCAAAAATAATCCATGAGCGTATCGAGCTAGTCCACATAACTACTGCAACAATAGCCATACCAGGTGGTATTAGTTTAATGGGTTTCATTCATTTGGTATTAACCCCAAATATAGTATAGATATTTTAAATAATTCACTTTCTTACCTTCATTTTCTATATTTGTAAACGGTGATGATTGAATTAAAACTATGTTATACATTATTTTATCTTAGTGAAAAAGTATATTATAGATACAAAGTTTTTACTAAATCATGCCTTCTTGTATATTTATAGCAATATACAACATTTCATGTAATAAAATGGAATAAAAAAAATTATCAAACCATATAATAAAATACTTTTCAAAAGAAGAAGTTTGAAACAAGTGAAATTAAAACAGCACAAATAGTACATGACTACGTTCAAGAGCTGTATTTCAGCTTTATGACACCTTCAAGTAATTTCAAAGTTTTAACAAGAATATATAACTGTATATGTAAAAATGGGGGGGGAATCGCGCCGTAAGGACAAAAAGACCTTCTTTGACATTCTTGGAGTCTCCTACAACCATCAAGAAAGAAGGTGTGAAACCGCCGCATAAAACACTTTTATTATATTATAATTTAAAGTTCGTGTCTTCAAAAAATATTAAATACAGGAGCTTTCTGATATGCAAAAAATCGTATTAAAATAGTACTTATTCCAATATTTGTAATAATATGAATTTGTTTTACCTTAATCTCTTACACCAGCTGATTTAATTCATTATTCTCGTGTCTTAGCTTGATGTCCATGTGACAACACCCCAGTCATAAAATTAATTATTATACTTAATATTGCTTAAATATACTCATGTTAGTTTCTAACCATAGTATTTAAGCAATTCTTAAATTTGATATGTTTCTATACGCCTTACTATTACTAGAATCTGCATAGAGCTTCCCAACTAAGTTGAGGCTTACCGAGAGTTGCCATACTAACATAGCTAGAATTACTGGTACTTCTCGATTCTAGGACACTAAGTTGCCCTTTAGTACTTAGTAAAATTATTTACCTTTTAGTTGTTCTTTTATTATATCTTCTATATTGGGTAAAGAAATATTTCTAGCTGCATTTATATCCCTATTTATATTTTTAATCAAGTGTTATTTTTAATATTAATATTTATTTACAAATACATTTATTATATTTAACATATAAA